>JANNPM010000535.1:0-12242 GCA_031400145.1 Chryseolinea sp.
CGCCGCGGCGTCGAACTGCCGTAGCGTTCGGTGGACCGCCATGCCGGAAAATCATCGGCAGGCGGCGCGTCACGGTGCCAGTATTTCTGTCGATGCCGCAGTGAGTTAGGCGATTTAGCCCAGTCGGTCGACGACGTCTTCGGCGGCGTCGACGATCGCCCCACGCTGGTCGAGCATGGTCACGCCCGCGATGTCGTTGGCGATGATGCGATCGGCGTCGAGGTGCGGCACGACGCTGCGAATCACGCGATGCGCGGCGGCGGTCCCGGCGCCAGCGGCCAGGGGCGCGCGAAAATCGATGGCCTGCGCGGCGCACAGCATCTCGACCGCGATGACGATGCGTGTGTTACTGACGATCTCGCGGAGCTTTCGCGCCGAGGTCATGCCCATCGACACGTGGTCTTCGCGCGAGGCGCTTCCTGGGATCGCCGACGCCCGCGGGAGTTCCGGTAGAAATTACATCGCCGGGAAGCAGCGTCATAAACTGACTGATATAACTTATAACAAACGGGACATGAAAGATCATGTCATCGGTGTTGCCATCCTGCATGGTGTTGCCGTTAACTGTTAGCCACATCGATAGTGACTGAGGATCTTTTACTTCATCGCTTGTAACAAGATAGGGACCGATCGGCGCAAAAGTATCGCAGCTTTTTCCTTTTACCCATTGACCATTGCGCTCCAGCTGAAACTCGCGTTCACTGTAATCGTTGTGCAAGCAATAGCCGGCCACATGATCCAACGCATCGCGTTCCTCAATATAGACAGCTTTCCTCCCTATCACCACGGCAAGCTCTACTTCCCAATCTGTTTTCGTGCTATGCTTTGGAATGATCAACGGGTCATTCGGACCAGTCAGCGCCGTAGTTGATTTAAAGAAAATGATTGGCTCTTTTGGAAGCGGCATGTTTGACTCCTGCGCGTGCTTTGCATAGTTGAGTCCTATGCATATGATCTTCGACGGCCGTGTGAACGGCGCCCCCAGCCGCGACGCCGGATCACCTTTAGGCAATTTTGTTGCGTTCTGGAATAGCCATTGTTGTAACCTGTTGATACCACCGGAGCCAAAGAACTGTTCGTTGAAATCTTCGCCAAAGCCGGATACGTCAATGATGTCATCGCCGATCAGTACTCCGGGTTTTTCCTTACCCACTTCACCAAATCGCAAAAGCTTCATAATTTATTCTGATTATGCTTCGTGACAAATATAGTATGAATGTCCCCGGTTTTGTACCACCTGCCTGTCATCTTGTAGCATGTGGCCGCACCTATGTATTCAGCTTTACGAACCCACCGTCAATGGGATAATCGCAGCCGGTGACGAAAGCTGCCTCATCCGAACACAGATACAATGCCAGTGCGGCAATCTCCACCGGTTTGCCCATTCTTCCGATCGGCTGCGTTTTTGATAATTTATCAAACATTTCCTTTTCCTGGCCGGGATAATTCTTTGCAAGAAATCCATCGACAAATGCTGTATGCACACGTGCGGGCGAAATGGAGTTACACCTGATGTTCTGTCCGACATAATCCTTAGCGGTCGAGAGCGTCATGGAAACAACTGCACCCTTGCTCATGGAGTAAGCAAAACGCTCAGCGAGTCCCAACGATGCCGCTACCGACGCGACATTTAAGATCACGCCGCTATTTTTTTCCTTCATATACTGAATAACAGCATGCATAACGTTGTAAACGCCCTTGACATTAACCTGAAAGATCTTTTCAAAATCAGATTCCTGTGTGTTATCCAGCCGGCCGATGTGTGAAATGCCTGCGCTATTGACAAGGATATCGATGCGGCCCTTCTCCTCAATGATAGCGGAGACTACCTCTTTCACTTGTATATGATCTGTGACATTCACCGCGATGGCTTTCGCGTTACCGGAGTGGTTGATAATATACTGAACTGTTTCGTCCGCCGCTGCCTTGTTAAGCTCAAGAATGAAAACGTCAGCGTGCTGTGCTGCAAACAATTCAGCGATGGCCTTTCCGATTCCACTGCCTCCACCGGTAATGACGGCGACCTTATTTTGTAAACTGAACATTGAAATGGCTATATGTGATTTCCATTGAGAAACGTATCCCACTCACCCGCCTGACCATTCATGTGGTCTTTCAGAAAAATAGCATACGATGGCTTATAGGGCTTTTTACGAAGAGGCATGTTTGCATCTTCGGGAGAGTAATCTCCTTTTTTCGCGTTGCAGCGCTTACATGCGGTAACGAGATTCATCCATGTATCAGAACCTCCTCTGGCCCTGGGTGTTACGTGATCAATGGTCAGCTCGCGCCGTGTGCCACAATACTGACACTCGAAGTTATCGCGCTTGAATATATTTTGCCGGGTAAGATTAACGCCCTTGTAAGGGGCGTTAACGTATCGATTCAGGCGGATGACTGACGGCATCGGGAATGTTTTGGTGACGGAGTGCAGGCGATGACCATTCGCGGGACGAACCAGTTCACTCTTGTTCAGAAACACAAGAATGAAGGCTCGCTCTACTGAACAAACCATGAGCGGACTATTATCCTGATTGAGAACCAATACCCTGCCGTTCATCTATATAGCAGTGTTAATCGCTATTCATGAGGGTAAGTTAAAACCAATCCTGATACTAACAAAGAGCCGCCCCTGACTTTCGCTCAGAATTGCTATATGGCAAGGATGCGACGAATATGAGATAAATGATGGGAATAGATTTTTGTTTCCAGGTTCAGAATGCCTTCTTCATTGAGGTGGTCGATCCGGACACGGCCGGAAGCGTGTATAATGCGGTCACCTTCCAACAGGATACCGACATGATTCACTTTACCCGCGTCATTCTTGAAAAAGGCAAGATCGCCAGGCTGCCTTTCGTCAATATTTTTAATCGACTTACCCTGATTACCTTGCTGCCAGCTATCGCGCAAAAGATTGTAGCCACAAATTTTAAACACCATTTGTGAAAATGCAGAGCAATCAATACCGAAAGGAGTTTTTCCACCCCAGGCATACGGGGCGTTCAGGTATTTGAAAGCGACGTTCTTCAGAAATTCAAACTCTCTTTTCTGTCCAACATTTTTCGCTTCCCCATTGAAGGCAAACTGTTCTTCCATTTTAAAAAGCTCAAAGCTGGAAATCGGTATCATACTTCCGATGAGTATGATTTTTGTGATTTTATTGTAAAGAATGCTCGCAGTAACATCAGTTGTTATTTTGAACTCGGCCCTGTTCAGGTAGTCATAGTACTCTTTCGCTATTGCATGATGCTGCTTATGATCGATCCATCCTTCGTACTGGTCAAAATTGATGATAACCTTCAGCCACTTTCTGTCGCCTGTTAATTCCGTCACCAGATAATGATCTCCAAAAAGAAGTTGTGTGACCTGCTCACCTTTGTCATGCGCTTCCATTCTGACAGGAACTACACTTAACCGGCAAACACCATGATCCAATATATCCATTGAAGGCGCTATTTAATTTTCAAACGGTCGAGTTCACGCCTGGCATCGCGTTCCTTGATGCTGTCCCGCTTGTCATGAAGTTTCTTTCCCTTCGCCAGCGCAATCTCGAGCTTGGCTATGCCACGATCATTGATGAACAGGCGAAGAGGAACCAGCGTCAAGCCCTTTTCCTCCATTTTTCCTTCCAGCTTGTTTAACTCTGATCGCTTCAACAATAACTTCCTCTCGCGCATAGCCTCATGATTGTAATGGGTGCCTTGGGCGTAAGGGGTGATGTTTATTCCTTTTACGTACATTTCCCCATCATTCAGAAAACAATATCCGTCCTGAAGCATAACCTTCCCTTCACGTATCGACTTGATTTCAGTTCCCGTAAGCATCATGCCAGCAACATAGCGGTCGAGCAATTCGTATTCGAATCCCGCCTGCTTATTCCTGATGCTTATGTTGTTTGAGAATCTTTGTGCCTTCATAAAAAGGGTGCGCAAATGTAGTACATAACTTAAGAATTATGGGGTCAAAAAGGCATCCTCGCTTTCGGGGTGACGTCCAGGCCGCAGAATTCACCGCGGTTGAATTTGTGATGGGCTGCGATCGCGATCATGGCTGCATTATCGGTACAGTATTGAAACGCGGGTATAAAGACGGTCCATCCCTGCTTTTGGCCAGCCTCTATCACGCGCTGCCGCAGACCTGAGTTCGCAGAAACGCCGCCTGCAATGGCGATCTCCTTTATGCCGGTTTTCATGCTCGCTTCCGTCAGCCGCGACAGCAACATTGTAATCAGGTGATCTTGCAGACTTGCGCAGATGTCGTTGATGTTTTCGTCAATAAAGGCAGGATTCTCAATTAATACGTCGCGCAGGAAATACATAAATGACGTCTTGATGCCGCTGAACGAAAAATCCAATCCCGGCATCACCGTAAGGGGAAACTTATACGCTTTGGGATTTCCCGTTTTTGCATACGAGTCGATCAGCGGGCCACCGGGATACGGCAAACCCATGATCTTGGCAGCCTTGTCAAATGCTTCGCCGACGGCGTCGTCCTGCGTCTGACCTATTACTGTCATCGAGAGGTAGTCGTCAACCCGTACGATCTGAGTATGTCCGCCACTAACGGTGAGACAGAGGAATGGGAACTGAGGATGCGGCTCGTCAATAAAGTGGGCAAGCACGTGCGCCTGCATGTGGTTTACCTCAATCAATGGTATGTCGAGACCCAACGCCATGCCTTTGGCAAAGGAGATTCCGACCAGCAAGGAACCAAGTAATCCCGGTCCGCGTGTGAACGCAACGGCGTCCAGCTGCGTGGGTTTTGTGTGACTCTCTTCCAAGGCCTCCCGCACCACTGAAACGATGTTTTGCTGGTGCGCACGAGACGCTAGTTCAGGCACCACACCCCCGTATTTTTGGTGAATGGCCTGTGTCGCGATAATATTATTAAGTACCTTGCCGTTTACTATTACTGAGGCTGATGTCTCATCGCAAGAAGACTCAATGGCAAGGATAACGGAACGCATGTGTTAACAGATGAACCTGCAAGTTATCAAAAATAGGGTAGGTAATATATTAGCCTACACTTTTACGGCCATTGTTTTCGTTTGCATATCTTCGTTCCTGGTGCTGCAATTGCCACCAGTTCAAAGGTTTCTGATCAGCAAGTTCCTGAAAAATTTTACACAGGTTACGGGTTTCAACACTACGATTCAAGGTTTTCGCATGCTCTGGTTCGACAGGCTTGAACTGCTGGAGGTTTCTGTCTATGACCCTGAGGGAAATAAAATGATCAGGGCGAAAGAAATCCTTGTCAATTTCAAGCTTATGGAACTGATGGACGTCCGTAGTGTAAACATCGATGGCATCTATCTCGACAGCGCCCACGTATTTCTTACCAGGATCAATGAGTCGGATACCTCGCGCGACCTCAATCTGAACGTGTTCATCAACAATGTAAACGCACGTTTCGGAGGCACCGGTGGCGGGGGGAAGTCACCAAGAATAAACATTGGCGAAGCCTTCATTAACCGCAGCCAGTTCACTTATGATGACCAGGACCGCGACAGTATCCAAACGGGTTTTGACTATCACCATTTTTCGCTGGCCGTGGATGAAGGGCAGCTAAACAGCTTCGTGATCCTGGGTGATACAACGGAGTTTAACCTCCGGACATTAATTGCACAGGACCTTAAAACCAAATTCAAAGTAAATCAGCTTTCCACCTTTTTCCGATTGTGTCAAACCTCGATGGAATTTGTCGGACTCAATCTCCGGGCGGGAGAAAGCACTATATCCGATACGGTCATCTTCAAGTATAAGCGGCTGTTCGATCTGAATGATCTGGTAGATCGGGTAAACATCCACGCTAACCTGAGCAATACGATCATTGAACCAAGAGACCTGGCGCTATTCGCCCCGGGGGTGGACAGGGTCGATCAGCCTTTTAAACTTAAAGGAATATTTAACGGTCGTATAAGCAAGTTCAAACTCACCCAGATGAAAATTGATATCGGGAAATCACACCTCGCGGGTTCGTTAGACATGGATGGATTGCCTAATATTAATGAGACATTCATGATCATAAATCTGAATAATTCAGTGGTAGATCCGGCAGATCTTGCTTTTCTTTTCAATGCAAACACAATGGAAAGGCTGTCTCCTATGGGCAGACTCACCTTGAACGGACAGTTCCTTGGGTATCCGACCGACTTTGTGGCAAAAGGAGATTTTTCAGGCAATCTTGGTGCAATAAAGTCGGATATAAACTTCAAGGTCAACGAAAAGGATGTCGACAGATCGGTGTATAGCGGCAACCTTTCCCTCAAATCTTTCGATCTGGGCACCTATCTGAAAGATACCGCCACGTTCCAGCGTGTAAGCATGGATGGACAAATCGTCGGTTCAGGATTAACACAGCTCACCGCGGATTTCAAACTTGATGGCCGCGTGCATTCGCTTGGGATAAAGGGTTATAACTACAGAAATATAATCACCAACGCCAGGGTAGCTTCACAGCGCTTCGACGGGTTTCTCCAGGTCGATGATCCGAATCTGCAGGTGAAGGCAAGGGGATCCATTGACCTTCGCGAAGGAATGAACA
Source organism: Chryseolinea sp. (assembly GCA_031400145.1). GTDB lineage: Bacteria > Bacteroidota > Bacteroidia > Cytophagales > Cyclobacteriaceae > Chryseolinea. The sequence continues at coordinate 6,544 of JANNPM010000535.1, forward strand.
CAATCAAACTTCAGGCTACACTGGACACTGCTTTTCTGCACAACCTTAAGCTGTCAAAAGATAGCATCTTTCTGCGCGCAGACTTCGTTGCCAATACCAAAGGCCTTACGTTGGATTCACTTGACGGTACGGCCAGCTTCAAAAACTTTCAGATAGATTTTAACGGAGAGTCGCTGCAATTGGAACACATCCAGATGGACGCCCGCCGCGACGATGACAACAGGACGATACTACTGCAGACGTCGCTGGCCGATGCAGAGATTAAAGGCGCATATTATCTGTCAGACCTCTATGAAAATATCATGTCGCTATCCAGGGAGATCGCACTCAATATCCGGAACAACGCCCTGGCTACGGCAGATTACTATCGGACGAAAGTCACTAAACCCGCGTCATATCAGGCTAATGTAACCGTTACCTTAAAAGACATTAGGCCGCTTACTTCCCTCCTTCGTCTGGACCTGGCGGTATCTTCCAACTCGGTTATCCGCGGGATATTTACGAGTGGATATACGACCATATTTCAGGCGTATGCCGGATTCGACACGTTGCGTTACAATGATATCCTGCTATTGAAGTCGCAGGTGGACTTAAATGCTTCAAAAATATCCGATAGTACGAATGTCCTCGGTGTGATTTCCATTGCCTCAGATAACCAGAAGATCGGTCCGAATGTAAAGACAAAAAAATTATTGATAGAAGGCATCTGGAACAAGAATCACATTGACTTCGGACTCGATGCAGACCAGGATGGGCAAAACAACTACGTGCGTTTAAAAGGGTCGGTCAATTTCTTGCAGGACAGCACCCAAATAACGATGGAACCCTCTACGCTTAAGTTGTTGGAAAGAGATTGGCACTTTGCCAATGAAAACTATCTAACGATCGACGGCGGAGACTGGAAGTTTCACAACATGGCACTTGTGAACGCTGAGCAGTCCGTCGGCCTTGCCGGACAGATCTCTGCTGATCCTACCAAGCTGTTGTCATTGGTCATCAATAAAGTTGACCTCTCACTGTTGAATGCAATAAGCACCAAGAAATTTACCGGTATTCTTGATGCGAGAGTCGATATGAGCAACTACTATACAACCCCGTCGATACAAAACCAGCTGCAGATCCGAGGCCTCACGATCAATGAATTTGCCATCGGGGATGTCACCGGCAAAAACCGGTGGGACACGGCGCGCCGAAAATTTGAAACAAACCTTTTTATCGACCGGCTTGATAATCGCATGCTCAACCTCGTCGGAGAATATGATCCCCGTGACAAGACTTCGCCCCTGGACCTTGTTGCAAAACTCGAGAAAGCGAACCTGAACATCACCGAACCCTTCCTTGAAGATATTTTCAGCAACATCGGGGGTACGGTATCCGGCGACTTCAAAATAACGGGAACGCTGGACGCTCCACAGATCGTGGGTGAAGGTACCATAAGCAGCGGTCAGATCATGATCAATTATCTGAAGACGATGTACCGGATGACAGGGAAGATCGGCCTCACCGCAAATTCCATTTACTTTAAGGATATTGAACTCGAAGACACCTATCGCAACAAAGGAAACCTTAACGGCACTATTACCCATCAGAATTTTGGGGGTATGGAGATAGGAATTGATGCATCGTTTTCGAGCCTCCAGGTGTTAAATACAAGCGCCAAGGACAACTCGCTTTTCTTCGGCCAGGCGTACGCTTCGGGCACGCTTGAATTCAGAGGTCCTATTGCGAACCTCAAGATCAATGCAGCCGCGCGGACTGACAAAAATACAAGGGTATATATACCTGTGAGCGGCACGTCTTCCACGGAACAAAAGGATTTTATAAATTTTGCTTCGTTTACGGACACAACGACAAACAAGAAAATAGTGGAGCGAGTATCAAACAAGATCAATCTTACCGGGGTAACTTTTGATCTGGAGCTTGACGTAACACCGGATGCTTATTGCGAGATTATCTTTGACGTAAAATCCGGCGATATCATACGCGGGCGTGGAAACGGAAAATTAAAACTACAGGTAGACTCGAAGGGAGAGTTCAACATGTACGGACCCTTTGAATTTACAGAAGGAAGATACAACTTCACCTTGTACGACATTATCAATAAAGAATTCGAGATCAAGCAGGGTAGCATGATCACCTGGTTTGGCGATCCTTACCAGGCGATCATGGACATTGATGCGTCTTACAACCAGCTGGCATCTATATATCCGTTGCTGTCCACTTCGGACGCGGAGGAAGGATCCTCGCAGCTACGCCGGAAGTATCCTGTGCAGGTAATACTGCTGATAGATGGTCCCATGTTATCGCCAACCATTAACTTCGACATTATTGCAAAAGACCTGCCTCAGAACGTTGCCTCGTCTGACGGCAGTCCTGCAGTTAACCTCGATCTTATCTTCACTGCTTTCAAGGCAAAGCTTGACGAGCAGGAATTAAAGCGACAGGTATTCAGTCTGATTGTGTTGCGCAGGTTCTCGCCGCCTGAGTCCTTTGACACCAGTGGATCTGTCGCCAGCAGTCTCAGCGAATTGCTTTCCAATCAGCTCAGCTATTGGATGAGCCAGGTTGATCAGAACCTTGAGATCGACGTCGACGTGGCTTCCATGGATCAGGAATCGTTCAATACCTTTCAGCTTCGTTTTTCGTATACATTCCTGAACGGAAGGCTAAGGGTCACAGGTGACGGAACATACTTTAACAGCAGTCAGGCTAATTCAACCCAGGCAAGTCCGACAAATGTTGCAGGCGACTGGAGTGTGGATTACAAACTCACCGCCGACGGAAAGCTTCGCGTAAAAATGTACAGCCGCACCAACGTCAATTCAATATTGACGTCCGTCAATAATCAGACAACCATGACTACCGGCGCAAGCATCATTCATACGCAAAGCTTTGACGAGCTTCGCGATTTGTTCTCCTCTTCGCGCAGGACGCGCAGGAAAGAACAGCAACAAGACGCGGAACCCGAAATCGTTCCGATCAATTCCGAGGCCCTGAAAACAGATGACGGTACCGATTAGAACTTTCCTGATCGGTTTATTGCTGCATCAGGGCGTTTTGCCTGCACAGACCAGAGACTCGGCACAGATTTATAACCGCAGGTTAACGGCGCTTGCGGCAGGGGCCGCAGTCACCTACGGCATCACGCTGGTTGGTTTGAATCATCTCTGGTATGAGGATAAACCCAAGCAATCATTCCGGTTCTTCAACGACAATTCCGAATGGAAGCAGGTTGATAAGCTCGGACATCTTTACACCGCTTTTTACCTGAGCTACGGCGCCGCGAATGCCCTGCGCTGGAGCAATGTAAAACCCTCCCGGGCCGATCTCATTGGATCACTCGCGGGTTTTGCGGTGATGGTTCCGATAGAGGTGCTTGACGGGTTTTCATCTGACTACGGGGCTTCTTCGGGAGATCTCCTGGCCAACACTGCGGGTTGTGCTTTGTATCTGGGCCAGCAATGGTTATGGGATGAGGTTCGTATATATCCTAAGTTTTCATTTCATCAAACGCATTTTGCGCCCAGAAGGCCCGACATATTGGGTGAACGCCTTACCTCGGAGATATTTAAAGACTATAATGGCCAAACCTATTGGGCATGCATAGACATGGACAAATTCGTGCGTTTTCCAAAGTGGCTTAACCTGGCCGTCGGATACGGCGCCGAAGGCATGATCTACGCGCGCGATCAACAAAACGAAGCGGCAGGATATCCGCCGCCCCACCGGCAGTGGTACATCTCCCTTGACTTTGACCTTCGCGCCATCAAGTCGCGTTCGGGGTTTGTAAATGGTCTTATATTCGTGGCCAGTATGATAAAGCTTCCTGCTCCGGCCCTCGAATTTTCCAGAAAGGGCGCAAAACCACACGCCTTGTACTTCTGAAACAGCAGAATAACGGTTCTTACGAGGATGCTACAGTGGATTTTTGCTAATTTCCGAAGACCTAACGTCGCTTTTTATGAAATTCATGAATTATGTCCAGCAGTATGCTGAACAAATTGGTGGTCAGTACACCGACTATGACCATACCAAATCCGTTCTCGTGGTCCCGATTACCGGTAGCAGATTTCAGACAGTACTGGCCATTACGCAGACCAGTGCCGTATCCGGAAGGGACCAGGCGCTCTTCACCTCAAAAGTTTGTGAGTACACGAATAGCATCGATCTTAAGTCGCTAATGGAGCAGAATGGCAGATTTGACTACAGTAAATTCATCCTGGAAGAAGGTTATCTGAAGATTGAGGCCTCATGCCTCGCCTCATCCGTATCCCAGGACCAGATCAAGGAAATGATCCAGGAAGTCGCCCAGCTGGCAGACCACTACGAGTGGAAGCTCACGGGCCGCGATGTCCACTGATTTCCGAGCATGCAGCTGCCGGCAGCAAGCCAGGCGTGCGGGCACCTTATCAACTGAACTAAATCAACTGAACTAAAATTCCTACATTCGCGTGAAGCATGGCCGCCTTATCGCTCTGCCGATGTAACAGTCAGCGGAGAGGAAAGTCCGGGCAGCGCAGGGCAACGTACTTCCTAACAGGAAGGACCTTTGCGTAAAGCAAAGGGACAGCCAGTGCCACAGAAAATATACTACCCCACTTCGTGGGGCAAAGGTGAAAAGGTGAGGTAAGAGCTCACCGGCCGGATGGTGACAGCCGGTGCGAGGTAAACCTTACGTGCTGAAAGGTCAAATAGGCCCCGATCCTGAGCGGCCCGCTCAATTCCGGTTTACCGGGATGTTGGGGCGGGTAGACTGATGGAGCCGGCCAGCGATGACCGGCCCAGATAAATGATAAGGGCTCCGTTTACTCGGGGAACAGAACCCGGCTTACAGGCATGCTTATTTTTTAAAACCTGTCAGTTCACAAAGCTGGCGGGTTTTTATTTTTAATCTTAAGAGTTGCAGCAATGTCAAAGATACTGATCATCGAAGACGACAATAAAATCAGATCCATACTGAAAGAAATTCTGGAAGAAAAAGATCATGACGTGGATGAGGCCGCCGATGGACAGGAAGGCTACAAGCGTCTTGAACAGGGAAGCTATGATCTTTGTCTGTGTGATATCAAGATGCCCAAGATGGATGGACTTGAAGTGCTTGACAAAGCGAGGGAATCCGGCATTCCCACAAACTTCATCGTTATATCCGCCCATGGAACAATAGATGTTGCTGTTGAAGCGGTGAAAAAAGGTGCATTTGATTTTCTTCAAAAGCCCTTTGACCTCGGTCGTCTTGAGATAACGCTTCGAAATGCGCTGGATAAAACAACCCTGATCAGGGAAACGAAAAGTTTAAAAAAGAAAATTTCGCGGAAGTATGAAATGATCGGCGAATCGGAACCCATTCGTCAGGTTAAGGACATGATCGAGAAGGTAGCAATTACGGACGCACGTGTGCTGATCACCGGACCGAACGGATCAGGTAAAGAACTAGTAGCCCGCTGGATTCATGAAAAAAGTAAGCGCTCCAATGGATCGCTGGTAGAGGTAAACTGTGCTGCTATTCCTTCAGAACTGATTGAGAGCGAATTGTTCGGTCATGAAAAAGGCAGTTTCACCGGAGCTTTTCATGAGCACAAAGGTTACTTCGAGCGCGCCAGCGGCGGCACCTTGTTTCTCGACGAAATCACGGAAATGCCTATTGAGTTGCAGGTGAAACTGCTGCGAGTGTTGGAAACCGGCGCTTTCAGGCGCGTCGG
>JANNPM010000230.1:0-13213 GCA_031400145.1 Chryseolinea sp.
CCTTTTTGTCGCCGCCGACGGACCCCGGCATTCCCACCCCGGCGATGTTGCCAAATGCAGCGAAGTGAAACGAATAGTTTCAAACATAGACTGGCCGTGCAAAGTAAATACGTTGTTCAGAACTGAAAATCTAGGGTGCAAAGATGCAGTTTCCAAGGCAATTAGCTGGTTTTTTGACAGCGTTGCCTGGGGAATAATTTTGGAAGATGATTGCCTTCCCGCACAATCGTTCTATGCATATTGCGCGGAGTTACTGGTTTTGTATAAAGATGATACAAGAGTTACGCACATTAATGGCAATAATTTTGATTCGCCGTACTATCTGAGAACCGGCTTTTCATATCACTTTACGTATTTTCCCCAGGTGTGGGGATGGGCAACATGGAAACGCGCATGGGAACGATATGATCCCGATATCAAACTATTCGATCGCTTTGACAATAGCTCATTTTTTCTACACTGCGGGGTTACAAAGCAGGACTACGCGGTGCTCAGAAAAAAATGGAATAATATTAAGAATCATCGGATAGACACGTGGGACTACCAATGGCATTTCATTAACTTACTCGAGGGCAGCCTTGTAATTTCACCGACTCAAAATCTGGTATCAAACATCGGGTTTGGAACGGATGCTACCCATACGCGCGACAGAAACTCCGAGAGGCAAAATCTGAAACGCTCAGAATTTGCGTCCTCCCTGGTCCACCCGCCTTGCCTTTTTGTTGATGATAAACTGAATTCATTTTACAAAAGGATGATGATTAAAGAGTCAACATGGAAAAAAATATACCGGAGAATATTCCACTAAACCGTATCCGTCGATGAAGCCCATTTTCCTCATTTCCCTGCCACGCTCAGGGTCCACCTTACTACAGCGAATTCTGATGGGCCATCCGGAAATCGCCAGTAAAACAGAATCTTGGTTGATGCTCCCACTGATTTACATGCTAAAAAAAGAAGGGATGTTAAGTGAATACAATCAGCGCGACGCACACTATGCTCTCGTTGATTTCATCAAAGAGTTACCTCGTAAGCAGAACGACTATTTTGAGTCGTTGCACGACTTTGCTATCTCACTTTATTCGAAGCAAAGCAATGGAAGTATTTATTTTCTGGATAAAACGCCGCGATACTACTTAATTGTCAAAGAATTAAGCGAAATCTTTCCGGAGGCAAAATTCATCTTCCTTGTAAGAAATCCCCTGCAGATAATTGCGTCCATAATTACAACCTTTAAGCTAAAGAATATTCATTTTTACCTGATCGACCTCATTAAGGGCTTTTCAAGTATGGCGGACGGAATTCAATATCTGCAGGATCGCTCATTTATATTAAAATACGAGAACATTGTGAGTAATTACGCGCAAACGCTTCAAGACTTGTTCCAGTACCTGGATCTTGATGCGGGCTTCGAGGCATCGGCCACCTTAGACGATAGAGGCTTGAAGGGGAGATTTGGCGATAAAAAAGGTACCTACCAATATCAAAAAATAGAAGACACAAGTATAGATAAATGGAAGGCCACTTTCAACGATGTTGTACTCAAGCAATTTGCTAAATACGTGATGGGTATCATTAGCCCTCAGACTTTGCGTCAGTATGGCTACGACAAAAATGAGGTCATGAGAGATTTACAAAGCGTCCGTGGGAAATTTAGTCGCAATTCACTGAAAAGCATACAGTCGCTGATTACTTCTTATTTCATTAAGACCTACAAATTAAATTTATACCGTAAGCGAATTAGGAACTGGTCAAAGGAAATTGTTATTAACTAATGATTTCGAAATCGCAAGTCGTCAATTTTCTCTTTGTATCCAGCTTCGCATTTTATGGCGTAGGCAAATACATCGCCAAAGTAGCCAATTTCTCCGTGGGCAATGTAGTGTCGATCATTCCACTTTTATGCATTATTATTTTCTTTTTGGTTGATGTGATTCTAAAAAAAGGATTTTACTTCCAACTTAACAAAAACTATATTTTAGTCCTGCTCTTCGTAATCTTCACTTTTATTTTCTCGTTCCTGGAAGCGCTGCAAATTGGGCATCCGGGATTCAACAATGTGAATACTGCGTTCCTCCTTCTTTTCATATTCGCCATCAGTCATTCCACGATTCTCGTGATGTTTTACAATTCAGGAGACACATCCTTCAATCTGGGTAGATTAATCTACATTGGGATGACAATAGATATTGGCGTCAACCTACTAGCCTATGCAGCGGGTTTACAAAATGTTATTCATCATATTCCAGGCCGACTTAATCTTCCGTTCTCACAGGGATTCTACGCGACCGCAAACTCAGTAGCGATCATAAACGTATTGATTCTCGGCATGTGGGTCTTTGAAGATCTCAAAGCGCCGCTGAAGCTATTCACAATTGTCCATTTCATTATAAACTTGTGGTTAATGACCGCATTTAACTCCAGGTTATCGATTATGATATTTCTGTTTTGCAGCATATTAATCATTTTTCGGATAGTCAAGTTTTATAGGTTTTTATTTTTCTTATCATTCTTCACAATCCCATTGATGCTTAGTTTTACGGTTCTCATCTATAACATTCTCCAATTGCCAATTTTAAGTAAAGTAATCAATAGGCTCGACTATAACGATATTACCAGTTTCAACGGAAGGCGGGATCTTTGGGAACGCGGAATCGATTGGTTTCTCGGCTACGGGCCTGGGTTTTGGACTGGGAATGGCTATCAAGGTCACTATACTATTGGATTGTTGGATGATCTTGCGGAATTTTGGCATCGCTCGTCGGCTTTGGGCTTACATATCCATAGCTCCTTCTTCGAGTATCTGCTGTCTCAGGGTGTACTCGGTACCCTCCCTTTGCTGATTTTGATCCTTATCGCCCTTCGCCATCTCGTAACGCATCGTTCTTACCACACACTGTTAGGCGTGATGATCTATCTGATATTTATTTTTCAAATCGACATCTACGCGTACATCACAAACACCGGGGCCTATCTCTTCTTCATTCTTATCTCGGTAGTCCTTGTAAAAGATAATTCGGCTTTTGAAATTTCCGAAGAATATGAAACCAATAAAAATAAGCATTATCACGCCCTCGTTTAACCAAGGGGAATATATTGAGGAAGCTATTTTAAGCGTAAAGAATCAGGGTTACTCTCCCTTCGAACATATCGTCGTTGACAATTGCTCAAGCGATGAAACAAAGCAGATAATATCCAAATATCCACACGTTGTATTCATCTCCGAGCCGGATAAGGGTCAAAGCGATGCGCTTAACAAGGGGTTTCTCAGAACCCAAGGAGATGTTATCGGCTGGCTGAATGCCGATGACTACTATCTTCCAGGTTCACTGGAAAAAGTCGCAGCGGCATTTCAACACCCTGGTGTGGATGCAATATACTCCAATGTGAAGTTTGTAAATCAGCAAAGTAAGTTTATCCGTAACCTGAATACACACAAGCCGATACGATGGATGTCCCTGCTGTATTGTTACATTCAGTCTACCACCTTCTTCTTCAGAAAACAAATAATCTCCGAAGGGAATTTACTCGAAGTAAACTTGCATTACTCGATGGATAAAGAATTCTTTGCCAGGCTATTATTCAAAGGTTACCAGTTTCAGCACGTCCGATCCTACTTCGCCGCATTTCGATGGCATGAGAATAATAAATCGAAGCCAACAGTCGAAGTAAATAAAAAGAATCTTGCAGAAGGCCTTTTCATTATCAACAAGATCTTAAATACTAGGTTGAGAGCCAATAAATTCACGTCGATTGTATATAGGACTTCAATTATGCTGATTGCCAAACCCATAAGGCGTATATTGGTCTGGAGCTCGAACTATTAATGGGCAAAAATAATTAAAAGCAAAACAACCAGGTCCATAAAGAGCAAACGTAAAACTTAACAATTAGATCATTTTCAACTGGTGTGGTACGCTGCAAATCTCCTAACTTTGCAAACGCTTTAATCTAATGTTATGAAAAAAATATACCTCGCCTTACTCCTGCTATGCCTTGTCTGCGGGTGCGCTACGAATGACGAAGTCTCCCCTGAAAACGAAGAAGAATATATTAACAAAGACGCCGCTGGATCCATTGTGTCGGAATCGGACGTTGAACTCCAAGTGGATGGAAACGATATAGGTACTCTTTCGATTGCGCTCCTGCGAGACTCATTATTTTTGACCTATTCATTGGATGACGATATCATCATTAGCGACTTGAAGTTTCATGTTGCTGTGTCCAAAGAGAGTCTTCCAACGGTCAACGGTGCCCTGGATCCGGAAAGTTTTTCTTTCACAGAGAAAAATTTCAGTATGCCATTAGCGCGTGTCACCGGCTCCAGCAAATACAAAGGCGCCTTGTTCTTCTCATTTTTCTGCAAGGTGTTTTACGTACAATCGGTCTCCGAAGACGAGGAAGTGAGTGTTAAAATCGAAAGAACACATGAATTAGAGGCACTGAGCTATTTTAAGGCCAATGTTTCCACGGAAGATACAAATGAAGAATTTCTTGCTTATTGCTTGCAGGGTGATCAATCTATCGACACGTCCTACGTACACGAGGTGAAACGTCTTTCGTCATTGTCAAAAAACTCGTCGATGCTGTCTGCGACGGTGGATGCGCCTGAAAATTTGATTTTAGTGAATTGGATATTGAACCAGGATGCGGAAAAATGGACAAGAACGGATGGGAAGCCCTCAAATGGCGCCGATAGGCAGATGGCAATCTGGGAACTTATTGAAAAAACGGGAAATCCTACCGGCGCAAATATTAGTGGAAAGTTTGATCCGGCAACCGTTGAAAAAATTGTAGCCGATGCGCTGGCAAACGGTAGCGAATTTAAACCCAGATGTGGCAGCAAAATTCTCCGCGTTTTACACAAAGGTCCTATTGGAGCGGTTAACTCCAAGGGAACTTTCAACTCGGGCGATTATGCCAACCCCGATTATCAGGTGACAGGTATCGTAGACGCCATTGAGTGCGTTGAACCGGAACATGCATCATGGTCCTCAGGGGAAAAATACATTTCAGGAGATATGGGTACATATTTCGTAATGTATAGAAATTAATAGTTTTTCTCTTTCATGCCTTTTTGGAAATTGTGCCGCAATGCTTTTCAGGCCTTGATCCTGATGGCCGTTGTAAGTTCATGTCTGTCTAACAGAAAGCTTGTCTACTTCCAGGATAAGTCATTCAACTCTCAAACACCAACAGTCATTAACAATTCTGTGGGTGTATACAAACTTCAGACGGGCGACGTAGTTAATGTAAGATTTAAAACCCTCGACGCTGAGTCCTCAGAAAATTTTAACATCCTCTCCAACAACGGAATATTGAATTACAACAACCAGGGTCTTTATATAAATAGTTATTCTATAGACGCAGAAGGAACGATTGACCTGCCACAAATTGGAACAGTAAAGATTGGTAGCCTCACGGTAGAAGAGGCACAAAAGCTGATTAGCGAAAAGGTAAAGGAGTTCCTTCGAAATGCCACGGTCATTGTGAAGTTAGTAAGCTTCAAGATATCCATATTGGGCGAGGTGGAAAATCCAGGCTATTACTATGTGTACAATGACAGGGCAAATATTTTGGAGGGATTGGCCATGGCCGGTGACCTTACTGATTTCGGAAACCGAGAGAATATTACGCTTCTAAGGCAGGTCGGTCAAAGTACGGAGGCGGTATTGATCAACCTGAAAAAATCTCAAGTGCTAGCCTCACAGTATTACCAACTTCAGCCGAACGATGTCCTATATGTACAACCATTGAAGGCGAAGGCTGAAAGAGGAAATCTCAACATGCTGGATGTATTGAGCATTCTTTTTTCGGCCGTTTCCTCTGCGATCCTGATATTGAATTACGTAGACTAGCTGGGCGAAAATTTATTTAACTGGACGACATCGATCCAAGCGTAATGAATGAAGCCGCGGATGCTTTGGTGAACAGACCATCAATACGCCTTATCGCCAGGCCGAAAAATTTGGAAAACTGTTTGAATAATAATCTTTAAATCCATCCCGAGGCTCCAGTTCTGCATGTAAAGCATGTCAAGCTCAACTCTTTTTACCATTAACGAATCCTCCTTTGTCTCGCCCCGGTAACCCATAACCTGCGCAAAGCCGGTAATGCCGGGCGTGACAATATGTCTTAAATTATAGTCCGGCATTGAATTTTTGTAGCGGGAAAGATGTTGAATTAAATTCGGTCGGGGACCTACAATTGACATGTCACCCTTCAATACGTTATAAAACTGAGGCAGCTCATCAAGGCTTGTCCTGCGTAAAAATGCGCCCACTTTTGTAATCCGTGCGTCATTCTTGGAGGCCTGCAGCTCCCCACAATCATTTATGCGCATCGTCCTGAATTTGTAACACGTAAAGACCCTATTGCTTTTCCCCGGCCGCTTTTGCAAAAAGAACACCGGGCCGGGAGAAGTGAGTTTGATCGCCGTGCCTATAACAATCAAAAAAACAGGTCCCAACACCAAAAGCACCGCCGCTGAAAATACAATATCGAATGCCCTCTTTATATACGAATTCACCTGTTCCTGAAGCGGCGAGTACTGAAAGGAAATTACCGGTAGGTCCACATCTTCCAGGTACCTTGTGTGAATCTTCTTCCTGTCCTGCGCGTGGATGTCCGGTATGATTCCCAGAAAAATAAAATTACTGTCAGCGAATTCACTCAACTCCCGTATGTAGACGGGGTCATTCGGCAATGCATAATATATTTCATCAATCTTGTTGTTTAAGGCAAAATCCTTCACTTCGTCCAGACTGCCCGCATACTTGAACATAAAATACTTATCCGTCGGCTCAGCTTTGTCAAAATAGCCCAGCATAATATTCAACACAGATGTATCATTTAACAGACTTTGTTCCAATAATCTACCTTTTTCGTTACATCCAATAATTATTACCCGCCGCTTCCAGAAAATATACTTATAAATCTTATAACCTGCGAATACCACAATTCGAAATGTAAGTATGGCCAGGGAGGTTAATCCGAACAGTTCAACCACCTGTAAAATCGACTGACTAGTCAAGGATCCTACAGCAACCATCATGACAAAAAAGAGGAAATAAAAGACAACAGAAAATATGTATTGCCTGAAGAATATACTTTTGTTGATAATGCTCATCCCGAAGATGAAAAATGAAAGGATTGTAGCCATCACCCAGCTGGATGCAACAACCCAGGTAATTAAGGCGCCTATTTCGAGCGTTGGATGAATACCAACATACTTGTTAAGCTCCACAAGGTTTGTAATATAAATAATGATGATTGCGTCGCACATTGCTTGAACTAACAGCATCAGGCGGACGACGTTGTTAGTAAACAGGTATCCCAGTAAATGTTTTTTCATTGTCGGTGGTTACAGTTGGTGGTTCTGAAAACAATAAGAAAAACCGGATGTTTTTCAATGAACAATGTTAGCACTGCGAATGCTCTGTTACAATTCGGCAGAATTAAGTTATTGTGATATTACCTTCACGACAAATTTATTTCACCCTCCAGGTATTAACATGAAAGTATTGTAATCGATTCCGACATCGTTGCCAGAAAATGGTCTGCACTGTTTGTGTCTTCACTTCAGAAAATAGTCGCCAGCGCTTAGCGATCTTTATAGCGGTAACGTCCGCGCACAGGGTAATGATCACTATAATCAATTTCGTGCAATGTCTCAAAATCTATTGGTAAAATACCTTCTGTGTAAAATTGGTTGTCGATCCGAAGCGTCCGCAGCAGACTGCCGTTATAGGTAAAACCAAAACCCACCCCTCGTTCTTCGAAGGTATTATCCATAATTTGCTTCATTTGCAGATACGAATAAGTATACGGCAGATCATTGAAATCTCCCACGCAAACAACAGGATGCGGCGACGTTTTTATAAACTGCACCAGATCCTCAACCTGGCGGCTACGGGTCATAATTCCTTGTTTAAGCCTCTCAATTATTACAAGTCCGTTTTCAATAGCCGAGTTCATGCTTCCCTTTGTTAATGGGTTATGACTTCGCAGCGCCATGGACGCTAAATGAAAATTAATGATTCTGACCGTATCATTTTGCAGTTTAAGGTCCGCATAGAGAATCCGGTTAAAATGAAATTGGCCTTTTGCCTTGAAAGTATTTACGTCACCCGCTTCAACAATTGGAAACTTGGATGCTATTAATATCCCGACTTCGTGATCCTCGTATTCCGTTTTACTTTTGGAAAAATAAATATGGAATCCCTTTTGCCTCATCGCTCTTGTCAGATCAAATTCAGGGTCATTGGGAAGGTTAATAAATTCCTGGTAGCACTGGATGTCAGAATCATTCGTTAGTATCCAATTTCTGATTTTTACAGCATCAGGATTAGGAGGCAAGTTTGACAACGTGTCCCGGTAAAGGCCGTGTAAAGAGCCCACATTGTGATTTAAGACAGTAAAACTATCCGTAACTGGAGATTTTTCCCGCAAGAAAAACTTGAAACCAAATGAGCTGCGCACATAATTACTGCCGGCGATCAAAAGGATGGCGAACGGCAAAATGATCGCCTTTTTGTAGATAAGCGCAATCACCAGAAAGACAATGTTTGCGATAATTGCAAACGGTATAAGAAAGCCAAATGCCCACACTAGATTCGAAGTCAGGGGCGATACGCTATTGCCCAGATAAAGAATGATCAATAAAAGCACGATGATTAAGCCAAACCAATTGAAGGTTGAGTTCATAAATTTTTTAACGTCGTCATTCACAGGGAAAAAATTGGAGTATAAGGCCTCAAATAGGGAGAGCAAAACTAATGCAATTCCCGTTGCCTGGCGTAATTAATATGCGCTGCACGTTACTCAACAAATCATAAGAGCATTGAATGTTATGCCATTGTTAATTTATTGTGTAGCGCTCTTACAAGATATTGTGTGTCAAATTCTTTTATACTTTTGAGATTCACCAGATATCCAATATTCGGCATGGCTCAAATTCAGGGTGCGGGAAATTTTATCGACATCAAGAGGATCTTTGACATTCTTGTTTCCAGGTGGTTACTCTTCCTGGTCAGCGTGTCTGTATGTACGCTTTTGGCTGTCATTTATTTAAAGACTACGGAAAGTCTTTACCCAGTAAGGTCATCAATTCAGGTTACCGATCAGTTTTCGTCTGACAAGACCTCTGGCGGCGAGCGGTTTATCAGCGGGCAGGAGCTAATGGCAGGAAATCCTGAAATTGAAGATGAGATCGGGATACTGTCTTCTTACTCACTCATTGAAAAGGCACTGGACAGCCTCAATTTCAATGTGTTTTATTTTAAGTATCGCACTGATCTGGGTCCTGCGGGAAAATCATTGGCAAAGGAGATTTATCATGGTGGTATGCGCATCGTGCTGGACACTTCACATATTCAGCTTATCAATACGCCATTGTTTATATCCTTCCCGGATGACAGGCACTATCACATCGAGCTTGAGTCATCTAACGCCACGGCATACAACCTTTCACTGGAGAAAGTTGAACAAAAAAATCTTCAAGTTATCATTGACGAGACCCTTCCAATGGGGCAACCGTTTAAAAATGATTACCTTCACTTCACGCCAGTGATCGATTCTACGTTCGATCATTCTGAGGATTATGGCTACTTTTTTGAAATTCACAGCACGGAATCTCTGGCAAAAAACTATTCTTCGAAACTCAAGATTAGTCCAATTTCCAAAGGGTCAAATATCGTTAACCTTATCATCAACGGCTCACTTCCGGAAAAGGAAATTGATTTTTTGAATGCACTTGGCAAGGAGTACATTAACAGCGACTTTATGAATGAAAATCAGCTCGGCCTAAAGACAATTGAATTTATTGACGACCAATTAGCCTTGATCTACGACTCGCTTGAAATGGTAGAGAATAACCTGAAGAATTTCAGACAGACAAATCAGATAGTTGATATACCGACGTCCTCAAGTAACTTCAACGCGCAATTGGAGCAACTTGAAGAGGAACAAGCTAAGCTTCTAGTGCAGCAAAAATATCTGGACTACACACTGGAGAATCTCAAAAATAACGAAGAGATAATTGATGTTATTGCTCCTTCATCCGTGGGATTGAACGACGCCTTTCTTAATACATTAATGATCCAATTATCGGACTTGAACAAAGAAAAGATTTCAAAGTCCTATAGCGCCGGCAAGAACAGCCTCGTGGCTCAAGTGCTTGCAGAAAAGATTATCAATACGAAAACTGCACTAAGGGAAAATGTCATTAACCTTCGCAATTCTACACGCATTTCACTGGCAGAAAACAAAAGAAGAATGAACAGGATTTTGTCCAGCATCCGGGAATTGCCGGAAAGTGAGCGCGATTTGGTGAATATAAATCGAAAATTCGCTTTTAACGATAACATCTATAATTATCTCCTGGAGAAACGGGCAGAAGCAGGGATAGCTTTGGCATCAAACCTGCCCGATAAGCGGATCATTGATCGCGCCCGGCTTTCGTCTAACCAACCCGTTAGCCCCGATAAAAACCTGATTTTGCTCGGCGCTTTTGCAGTCGGAATTTCGTTACCCGTCGCTCTTATACTGGGTCAACAATTTCTGAACAACCGGTTAACGGAGCCTTCAGACATAGAGCGGCTGTTGAAAGTACCCGTTATAGGCACCTTTCAAAGACTTAGGAAGAGAGACGCAAAGAAATTGGTCACATTTCACGGCGACGGACAGGTGCGCGAGGCCTTTCGCTATCTGCTAATCGATTTGAAACAGGATTATGATGTTGTTGAAACCAAAATCATAGGCATTACCTCATTTGAAAATGGCGATGGCAAGACTTTTTGTGCCTCTAATCTGGCAGCTACATTTGCTAAGGCAGGGTATCACACGTTGATGATAGATACCGATGTGTCTACTACTAATGGACAGGGCTATTTCCAATTGTCCGATCACAAGGAAGGATTGATGCAGCATTTGTTAAGTGGGGCCGAGGTGGGGCAGTATATACGGGAAGTACCCATCAAGAATCTGCATTATCTTCCAATTGGTATAAACATAGATGCCGCAGAAAAATCGATGCTGAACTATGAAGGTAAGTTCGTGCAAATGTTAACACATTTAAAGAAAATATACGACGTCATAATTGTCGACACCCCGGCGATAGGTAGGTCAAGTGATTATTTCATGATGGCTCACGTTTTTGCGATAAATCTTCTTGTCGTCAGGCATGATAAAACCAAGAAGCAGACAATCGAAAGGATAATTCCTCATTTGTTGCGAAAAAAAATCAGTCACTTAAAAGTATTATACAATGACTTGCCGTCCAAGCGAATTTAGCAAGGTACCATGTTGCAGCTCGATGCACTCGCGATAATATTCGTTCATTACCGCAATTCTTTTTGACCAGGTAAATTGCTTTGTAAGCTCGTAGGCGCTGCGACCCATGGACAGTCTTTGCGCCGGATGGTGGTACATGTGCATGATCGCATCTGCAATTAACCGGACTGATTTTTCTGGTTCTGTAAGTGGAACTTTGATGGCAACCTCCTCAGGGATAAAGGTCTTTGCTCCGTGCAGATCAAAAACGATCAACGGCAAGCCAAAGGCCATAGCTTCAAAAAATTGCGCGGCCAATGACTCTCTAAGGCTGCAATATATAAAGAGATCGTGCGAACTGTAAGCCAATCGTACCTCTTCCATGGGCAACCTGCCTTTAAAGTGAACACGACCATTTAAGGCGAGTTCATCCAGCCACTCCGGGATGTATTTATCTAAAAGTCCATATCCCACTATTGTCAACTCAATGGGTAAATGCGAATCTATCTTGGAAAAGGCTTCAAGAATAAGCCTCAATCCTTTACGCGGAAGTATCCTGCCCACCCATAAAACGCGCATGATTGTTTCCTGTTCGCGCAACGGCATTTTTGGTGGAATAAATTGATCGGCGAGCATCGTGCATGGCGCATATCTTACCTGCTTTGCGCCGTATTTCTTAGCGAGGGCAAATGTGTCCTCGTTATTGACGAGGACCAACTTCGCATGCCGTAAGGTGTTCGATGCTGATTTAAAGACCTTCAACAATAAAAAGCTAATTACCTCTCTTAAAATTTCAAATTTCCAATACCCATAAAAGTATTTTTTATAGGCCCTGGAGGCCGATTGCCCCCCACCCACGGGTCCAAAAATCATCGGTGTCTTAAGTTTCCATAAAAAGGAACCCAACTGAAGACTTGACCATGTCGCGTGGTGAACGACATCGAAGTGAATATGTCTGCTCAATATTTTGGCTCTGCGGTGCGCAAGGAACTGCCAATAGAAGTAGTGAAAATATACTCCCAAAATAGGTGAGTTGTCCTTCCATTTCAATAGCCACCGCGGCGTATCAACATACACCATATGTAAATCTTGAAGGCCTCCTTCTTGAAGTATAGCTTCGATAGCTTTTTTGCCTTCCGAGGTTGCCAAACACCAAATTTCACGATCGCCGGTCACATTGCACGCGTAACGCCATCCATTGTTGAATTCGCCACCGGCACTGGGATCACACGCGTAAGTCGATAAAAGTATTTTCACCTGCTTTTGTTCTTAGGTAATTGCAACCGATTGAAGTAGATCCTCCATTCTTTTTAGAAATGTGTGGCGACCGTAGAACTCGAGATACTTTAATCGCCCTTTTACACCCATACTTATACGCAGTGAGGGATCATCCAATAGCTTTTGAATGGAATTGGCCAAGGCTTGCGGATCCATAATCGGAACCAAAAATCCTGTTTCGTTCTCGTCTACTATGTCGGGGATTCCGCGCCATGCAGTAGCGATCACGGGCAATTCAAACATCATAGCCTCCACTACAGCGTTTCCAAATGACTCAGATTGATAGTATGATGGAAAGCAAAACAAGTCCGCGTTTTTAAAAGTATCCCATTTCTCCGCACCCTGTTTAAACCCAATAAATTGGACAATATCTTCCAGATTTTCACGCCGGCAGAATTCCACCGTTTGGTTCTTAAACTCCTCGGAATCATAGTCTCCCATGAATTTGCAGCGCAATAAGTAACCCCTTCGCTTTAAATCCAGCATGGCCTGTAACAAGATCATCACTCCCTTTGATTCCTTGATAATCCCAACAAAAAGAATCGTAACTGCCTCCTTATTAGTCCTGTTAAACGGAAGATAGCGCAGCGCATCATCTTCGCCGTTGATGATGCCCAAGTTGCGCCGTACTTCCGTCATCGTCGGGCTTTCGCCACCCAATGGC
>JANNPM010000242.1:0-9326 GCA_031400145.1 Chryseolinea sp.
CTTCTCCAATTCCTTTTCAAGGCGCTCCCTGATATGTCGTGACGTTACGTACTTACCTTCCTTTGCATAGAAAGGAGAGTTATTGATTGTGAACAGCATACTCATCGAAGGCTCGTCGATTGCAATAGACTTGAGCGCTTCTGGCTTCTCAGGATCAGCAACCGTATCTCCGATTTCAAAACCTTCAAGACCCACTAGTGCACAGATTTCACCTGCATTTACTTCCTCGACCTTCTTCTTGTCAAATCCTTCGAAAATATATACTTCTTTGATACGGGTCTTGACAATTTTTCCATCCCGTTTTACCAGGACAACAAACTGACCAGGCCGTACTGCACCGCGCTGAACGCGGCCGATGGCAACGCGCCCGATATACGCAGAATATTCCAGGGAGGTGATCATCATCTGAGTGGGTCCGATGTCAACCTTTGGTTCGGGGATGAATTCGATTACGCCTTCAATAAGTGCCGAGATATCAGTTGTGGGCGTGCGCCAGTCCTTACTCATCCAACCTTGTTTAGCAGAACCATAAAAGGTCGGAAAATTCAGCTGCTCCTCTGTCGCATCCAGGGAGAACATGAGCTCAAATACCTGCTCGTGAACCTCGTCCGGGGTACAGTTCTTTTTATCAACTTTATTGATCACCAGGATCGGCTTTAAACCAAGCTGCAATGCTTTTTGCAACACGAATCGGGTTTGTGGCATCGGTCCTTCGAAGGCATCCACCAGCAAAAGGCACCCGTCGGCCATATTCAACACTCTTTCTACTTCACCACCGAAGTCGCTGTGCCCGGGTGTATCTATTACATTAATCTTGTAGTCCTTGTATCGGACAGCAACGTTCTTGGCCAGAATGGTGATCCCACGCTCTCTTTCGAGGTCGTTGCTATCCATGATCAACTCTCCGGGAGTTTCATGATCCTTGAAGAGATGTCCGGCCATCAATAGTTTATCCACCAAAGTGGTTTTGCCGTGGTCAACGTGAGCGATAATGGCAATGTTCCTGATCTTCTTAACTTCCATAAAACCTCAAATACGCGGTAATTCTAAAATTAGCCCGCAAAGATACCACAATAAATCGGCATTCTACGGCGGTGTTTGGAGCGTCAAAATAACACTGGCCCTGCGCGTGCATCACAAGGGGGAGAAATATTCTGTCCGTTAACGATGGCGGAAAAATATAATTTATCTGTAGGCAGAATTGACAATATAATTGTTTCGTTCTCCGCATTTTAATATCTGATCTGCCCGGGATACATAACGATCTTCATGTTTTAAGATTTAACAGAGTCTTCAACCTGAGAACCGTAGATAGGTGCCCATGGGAAGGTCCCGATCGTGTTTTGATTGAAGGTAGAATTCGCCGAATTCAGGATTACGCATCTGATAGTAGGTCTTTGCTATGTTAACGCCAACCATGGCCGAAAGCCCCACTGCGTACATGCTCAAGATGAAGAAGTGTTCTTTCTTGTGTAGTAAGCCGCTGCTCATTTGAACAAGCTCCTCCAGCTGCTCTTGCAATGTCCACTTTTCGCCATCGGGGCCTCTTCCATACGGCGGCGGATCCATGACAATCCCGTTATAGATATTGCCACGCTTCAGCTCCCGTTTTACAAACTTAAAGGCGTCTTCATATACCCAGCGGATATCTTTAAGATTATTTAACTCCATATTCTGCGCTGCCCAGTTCAAGCCTGGTTTGGAGGCATCACAATGCACAACATCGGCGCCTGCGGCGCGGGCTACCACTGAGGCGGCGCCGGTGTAGGCGAAAAGGTTCAGCACGCGGGGTTTTGTCAGGTTCCAGCTGGTAATCGTGTCATAGATAAAGTTCCAGTTGGCACCTTGTTCCGGGAATACGCCCACATGTCCGAATCCCGTCAAGGCGAGCCGCAGTTTAAGGTTTAATTTCCCGTGGTGATACGCGACGTTCCAGTTCTCCGGCATGGACGACTGCTTTGACCAGCCCCCCTTGACGTCATCCGTAAACCGGAATTTGTCTGCCTGCTCTCTTACGAATTTTGCGTGGGCCAGCTCCTTCCACTTTTCTTCATCCAGGGATTTTCGCCAAATAGCCTGCGGCTCAGGGCGCACGAGGACGAACTTTCCAAAACGTTCCAGCTTTTCATTATTGCCGGAATCAAGAAGCTCATAATCTTTCCAGGAAGATGGGTATAACGATAAAGGGTTCAACCGCTGAATGGAAATTTTAATACTTAAAGTTATAAGAAACTTAGATTTGAATAACTTTCGCTCGTGAGATCGCCCGATGCATCCTGTTATTACAAGCCCGCACAACTCCAAAATCAAAAACATTCTTGCGCTGGAGAAATCCCGTGAACGCACGCGACAGCATACTTTTGTCTTGGAGGGTAAGCGTGAGCTGTCACTGGCCGTAGCGGCTGATTACAAACTAGTCACCGTGTTTTTTTGTCCGGAGATTGTTAAAGAAGAGGAAGTCAGCTCCATTGTACGCGATTTGCAATTGCTAATTCCTGTAGACAGATCAGTATTTGCCAAGATAGCGTATCGTGACACCACAGAGGGGATAGTCGCGGTGCTTTCGCAAAAGGACCATGTTTTGAAAAGCATAAAGCTTGGTGAGAATCCCCTGGTACTTGTACTCGAAGGTGTTGAGAAACCCGGAAATCTTGGTGCCATCCTCCGGACAGCAGATGCTGCACATCTGGACGCCGTCATATTGTGTGATGCCAAAACGGATTTTTATAACCCCAACGTTATACGGTCAAGCGTAGGCTGTCTTTTTACCACACAGACAGCGTCGGGAGCAACCGATGAGGTCATCAGATGGTTAATCGACAATGGATTGAAGATTCTTGTAACCGATCTGAAAGGCGCAATACCGTATTACGAGATAGACTACTGCAATCCAACAGCAATCGTGATGGGAACAGAATCCACAGGTGTATCTACCCGCTGGAGAGAAATTGCAGACACCAGAATCATCATTCCGATGCGTGGCAAAATCGATTCTATGAATGTATCCAACGCAGCGGCTGTCATTACTTTTGAGGCCCTTCGGCAGCGGAAATCTAAATAGAACATCGGAATTCGGAGACCGTACAGTTCGTTGCGCTTCCTTTTCGCGTCCACGCCTTTGCTGAATGTCTTCGTGTTCAGGGAATAAATTGACTTCATTCCCACATTAAAACTCTTTTCCCTTGCTGGATTTCTCCGGATTGCCTAAAATTATAACTTACGATAGCCAGATCAAACACGTGCCTAAACTTTCACGACGGAAAAATCCCGGTCAGCAAGACCTTTTTTTAGATGCTTTGGCTGAAGCGTACAGGCTTCAGGAGTTCATCATCAGTACCACGGAGATATCAATCATTTCTACCAACACGGAGGGAATAATAACAAGCTTTAACAAGGCAGCTGAACGGCTTACAGGCTACACGTCGCGCGAAATGGTGAATAAATGCTCGCCGGTGATATTACACGACAACCTGCAGCTTATCCATCGCGCGGAAGAATTGACGCGCGAGCTTGATTTTGGAGTTGAACCCGACATTGAGGTGCTGACAACGGTGACAAAGCTGGGCAAAATCTCTGAACGGCGAGAATGGATCTATATCCACAAGGACGGGAGGCGCATTCCCGTTCTGCTATCGGTGAGCGGCTTGCTTGATGATCGTGAGGTGCCCATTGGCTATTCATTCATCGCACTCGACATTACAGAGCAAAAGAAATCCGAAGATGAGCTGCTGCGATCTAAACAAAATCTCGAAGCGCTTGCTGTAAATCTGCAGGAGCAAAACCGGCAACTCGATGAATTTGCCCACATTATTTCTCACAATCTGCGTTCCCCCATTGGGAATATCAAAGCGTTGATTGGATTGCTTGATGCAAACAGTTCCATTACCGATTACCGTCAGATCTTTGAAAAGCTTAAAAATGTTTCCAATAATCTTGGGGAAACTATGAACGAGCTGATGGAAACCATCAAAGTAAAAAAAGAAGCGGGTGTCGAGCGCACCGAGATCAGGTTTAAGGAAATTTTCGATAAGGTAGTACAAAGCCTGGAGGGTGATCTGATCCAGTGTGAGGCCCAGTTAACCTTTGATTTCAGTGAGGCACCTACCATCCACCATTCGAAGCCTTACCTTGAAAGCATTTTTCAAAATCTTCTTAGCAACGCAATAAAATACAGATCGCCTGATCGCAAGCCGCTCATCCACGCTACTACTTGCGCAGGTGATAATAAAATCGCCCTTCAGATAACCGACAACGGTCAGGGTATAGACATGGCCAGGTACGGTGACAAACTGTTCGGGCTTCACAAAACGTTTCACGAACACAAGGATGCTAAAGGTGTGGGACTGTTCCTTGTGAAGACCCAGGTTGAGGCATTAGGTGGCTCGATCCTCGCTACAAGCGAGCCCGGCATCGGCACCACCTTTCGGGTCACTTTCTGAATACGTCAGTGGTGTTTTTGCAATAGCCAAATATCTTTAAGATGCATGCACGCCACAAGCTTCAAGCCCGTGAGCAGCGGTTCTATGTAACGCACCGATTCTCAAGGCCCGGGGGCTGCGGTATACAAAGACGTCATTCATCCCTGAGCGATTTCACCGGGTTAGCGGAAGCTGCCCTGAGCACATGGTATCCTACCGTTAAAAGTGTGATAACAAACGCAAGAAGTGCCGAAAGCATGAACGTCAGCCATTCCCCGCGCAACGCAATGCGGTAAGCAAAATTTTGCAACCATCCTTCCGTAAAGTACCATGCCGCCGGGAAAGCAACTATCATTCCGATTCCCACCAAAAGAAAAAACTCTTTCGAAACCAGGACGATGAGGCTTGGGAGACTGGCGCCGATAACTTTTCGCACACCAAGTTCTTTTGTTCTCTGTTGTGTGGTAAATGCCGATAAACCCAGCAATCCAAGACAGGAGATAACGATCGTAAGTCCGGAAAAAGCCGTGAAGATCTGACTTCTCTTTTCGTCGGCTTTGTACTGTGAATTGAAATCCTGGTCCAGAAAATCGTACTCAAAAGCGTTATTCGGAAAAATTTCCTTCCATCCCGTTTCAACAGCGGCAATAGATTTCTTCACGTCAGGGCCGGCAGTTCGCACAAAAATATAGTTATGGTTCTTGACAAGAACGACCATAAGCGGTTCTATTGCATCATACAGCGAATTCTGATGATAGTCTTTGATTACGCCAACAACGTGCTTCTCGTTATTCTTGGGATCGCCTCCCGAATCAATAAGTTTCTTGCCGATTGGATTCTTCCATGCCATTCGTTTAACCATTGCCTCATTAACCAGTACCGCGAACGTTGTGTCCGAGGCGATATCACGGGAAAAATCCCGCCCCTGCACGACGGACATACCCATTGTCTTTACAAAATCATAGTTAGCGCCAAACAGGTCGACACCCCGGTCCTCCATTTTTCCCTCTTCATTCTCGACTTTAAACAGAATTTTACCGATACCCTGCCCCGGCGAGGCATCTGCAGCGCCAACTCCGTCAACATCCGGCACCTGTTTCAGGCGTTCGATAATGACGCCTTCTTTATCTCGCATTGACCTTTCCGTAAGCGCGATCCGGACGACACGTGACTTATCGAAACCAAGATCTTTGTTCCGGAGATACTGAAGCTGATCGTAAACGATCAAGGTTGAAATGAGCATGAAAATGGAGATGGCAAATTGGGCCACTACAAGCGCCTTGCGGAACATCACTGTACCGCCCCGCGATGCGAGCTTGCTCTTTAATACACGCACAGGATTGAATCCGGAAAGATAAAATGCAGGATAGCTTCCTCCTACAACGCCAACCAACACAACAATGCCTATCAGACTTAACAACACCACCGGCTGCGAAATATAGCTGAATGGAAGCTCCTTGTTTGCCAGTGTATTGAAACCAGGCAGCAGGGCATACAATAAAATAATGCTAACCACCAGCGAAAGGCACGTAATGACCAAAGACTCCGTAATGAATTGCAGCATCAATTGACCCCGAAGGGAACCCATCACCTTGCGAATTCCTACTTCCTTCGAACGGTTTGCTGAACGAGCCGTGGCCAGGTTCATATAGTTGATGCAGGCAATCACAAGCATAAAACCTGCGACCGCTGCAAAGATGTAGATGTACGAAATATCGCCACCACCTTCCGCTTCATCCTGGATCTTCGAATATAAATGTATGTCATTCATGCGTTGAAGCTCATACCTGATCTTGATATTGTACTGATCAAATATTGGGTTGACTTTCTCTTTAATTACTTTATCGAGCGACTGTTGCATCTTTTGAAGGTCGTACCCTGCTGGCAGTTGCAAATAGGTAAATACACCGAAATTACCCCAGTCAGCATTATATCCGGGGCGTGTGTTGCGCGAAATGAGACCATCAAATCTGAGGTGCGAGTTTAAAGGAACATCTTTTATGACCCCTGTGATCTTGAACTCTTCTTTTTCAAGGTTTTGTAGCGATTGCCCGAATGCCGCCTCACCACTTCCGAAATATTTAATCGCTATCTTTTCAGTCAACACCATTGAAAACGGCTTGTCAAGCGCAGTGCCGGCGTCGCCCGAAAGGAAAGTATAGGAAAACATGTCGAATACGGTAGAATCAGCGAGAAAAAATCCCTCCTCATAAAATTGCTTGTCATCATTTTTATAGAGTGTTCTTCCGGTATCAAAAAAACGAACTGCGTTCGTCACTTCCGGGTAGTTGTCCCGCAATTCCTCTGCAAGGGGAATCTGTGCTACTGCCCAGGTAAATGTGTTGTCAGGCTCTTTAATGTTGGATACGACCCGGTAAATGTTGTCGGAGTTCTTATGATATCGATCATAGCTCAGCTCGTCAAGAATGTACATCAGCAGGAAAAGGCTGCAAGTGATTCCAATTGTCAGCCCGAAAACATTTATCGCCGTATATGTCTTATCCTTGACGATATTGCGAAACGCAATTTTTAAGAGATTCCGAAACATAGTGATTTAGTGATTTGGTGATTGCCTCCTGATCCTACGACTGCCAACGTGGAAGATTAGTTTTACCGGCTCCGCCCTACCGTCAAATTAAATGAAAATTCTCACGAACATCGAGCCGGCCTTGCTCTTCACTGCCTATTGGATCCATCCTTCCCGATCAAGATTTCTATATGTAATTGCTTCAGACAAATGGTCTACACGAATATCTTCGCATCCGGAGAGATCGGCAATCGTCCGTGAGACCTTCAGGATCCTGTCGTAGGCACGCGCAGACAATCCGATCCTTTCCATGGCTGCTTTCAGGAGCGTGCGTCCGTCATCGCTGATGGAACAGATTTTTTTTACCATGTTGGAAGGCATCATCGCATTACAGTAAACAGCATCCTGATTCTGAAAGCGGTGTGTTTGAATCTCGCGTGCTTTCACGACCCGCTCGCGTATCTGGCCACTCGTTTCCGTAGGTCGGTTTGCAGTCATTTCATCAAAGCTTACCGGAACCACCTCCAGGTGCAGGTCGATGCGATCGAGCAACGGTCCACTGACTTTAGCCAGATATCGCTGGACGATTCCCGGCCCACACAAACATTCTTTTTCCGGATGATTAAAGTATCCGCAAGGGCAGGGATTCATGCTGGCGATAAGCATAAAATTCGCAGGGTACTCGATCGATATCTTTGCCCTGGATATCGTTACCTTTCGCTCTTCCATTGGCTGGCGCATCACCTCGAGTACAGAACGTTTGAATTCCGGAAGTTCATCCAGAAAAAGAACACCGTTGTTTGCCAATGAGATTTCACCGGGCTGGGGGTTGCCGCCTCCGCCCACCAGCGCAATATCGGATATGGTATGATGGGGTGAACGGAATGGCCGGGTGGTTAACAATGCTGTTTCCTTTCCGAGTCTGCCGGCTACTGAATGTATCTTCGTGGTCTCCAGCGCTTCGTTCAGACTTAGCGGAGGCATTATCGTGGGTAATCTTTTTGCAAGCATCGTCTTTCCCGCACCCGGCGGACCGATCATAATTACGTTATGTCCTCCCGCCGCCGCGATCTCCATCGCCCGCTTGATGTTTTCCTGACCCTGGACATCTTTGAAATCAGTATCATAGAAATTCATTTTTGTGGCAAACACTTCACGCGCATCTATGCGTACCGTTGGAATCTTCAATTTACCTTCAAGGAAGTCTACCGCTTCTCGCAGATTGCAGACCGGATAAATGTCGAGCTCATTTACGATGCCTGCTTCGCGTGCATTGTCGGCGGGGAGGATAAATCCTTTAAACTTCTGGCGCCTCGCCTGAATGGCGATAGGAAGTACGCCACGGATTGGGCGCAGAGTTCCATCCAGCGTTAGTTCGCCCATGATGATGAATTGCTCAAGCTTGTCTGTAAGGAGTTGGCCGGAAGCATGGAGCAGACACAACGCAATTGACAGGTCATATGCTGATCCCTCCTTACGCACATCTGCGGGCGCAAGATTCACAACGGTTTTATTTCGCGGCATAAAGAAACCGGAATTCTTCAGCGCTGATTCGACACGGTGCTGGCTTTCTTTAACGGCATTGTCGGGCAGACCACTCATAAAAAACTTTGTGCCTTGGCCGACATTCACCTCCACCATGATCGTTCTGGCGTCGACACCATGTACGGCGCCGCCATAGGTTTTAGCGACCATAAATAATAAAAAGATCCTACCTGAGTTTGGGGGCGTTCTTAGCGGCTTCTATCTGCCTGGCAGCTTCCACTTGCTTGGCTGCTTCCTGCAGATCAAAAAGCTTTGCCTTCAATGTGTTGAGCTCGTGCGTAAGTGCGGCATTTTCCTTCCCTAAATTTCTGCTAACAATCCATGACCAAACAACATCTGTTATAATTAATAATATTCCAAAAAACGTGATGTATTTAAATAATGCTATATGCTGATAAATTCGTGTGAGAAATTCAAAGTCCTGAATTTGCAGCGTGAAAATGAAGGCAAACACATGAAAAGCAAAGAAAACGATATAAAAGATAATCCTGTTTTTGCTCATGATGCGCGGGCTTCTGCCTTTGTTTTAAAGGTAACGGAAAAAGTTTAAGGTATCAAAGCAAATGTTCGGGACCCAACGAAAACAAGGAATAGCATACGGAGAAAAGTAAGGAATAGCTACAGGCTACAAGCTTTAAACCTGTGCGTGCGGTTTTGAACGGCCTAAGCCAGTCGGATTCGTGCGGCAAACTTTAAGTCGGCATGCCAAGCTCGTAGCTTGCAGCCACTCTACACCTTCTGAATCTCAATCAACCTCTTATACACGCCATTTAACCGAATGAGTGCGTCGTGGGTTCCCCTTTCAATAATCTCACCCTGCTGAATAACAACGATCT
>JANNPM010000273.1:0-1582 GCA_031400145.1 Chryseolinea sp.
AACGCCCGCGAGCTCCTGCCGGTGCATTGGGGCAAATTTGCCCTGGCCCTCCACCCCTGGAACGAGCCGGTGAAACGGGCTGCCGCCTATGCAGGCATGCAGGGTGTTAATATGATTACGCCTATGATCGGCGAGCCTATCGCTCTGGACTTCGCGTACCCGCGGTCGAAATGGTGGGAGAAGGTTGTGTAAGCCGGCAACGATCGCTGTGAACTAAACAAAAAAGGCCAGGGTTCAATCTGGCCTCTTCCTGCATTCATGATGATCTATCAATTGGCTAAGCGAACGTTAACCGCATTCAATCCTTTCTTGCCTTCTTTGAGTTCAAAAGTGACTGCATCATTTTCATGGATCTGGTCGACAAGGAGACCTGAAATGTGTACAAAATACTCCTGTCCTGTTGATGTTTCCTTGATGAATCCGAATCCTTTGGATTCATTAAAGAATTTTACTGTTCCTTCTTTCATTTGTGATAATAAATAGATAAATAATCAATTAAATTAATATCCAAAGATAACACAAAATCCTGAGTACGCCATACCCAACCGCCGCGCTAATTGCAGCCCCTCAAACGTTCGCAGACTCTATTAACATTCACTTCCTCCTGACTAAAAGACTCTGCCAGTATCTACCGCGGCTCCCCAGTAATAATCAACATCCTGAAAATAGGTATGATCGTTCGTGCCAGGCCAATGGGTCTTGTCAAATCCCGGCATATCTTTAAAGGATTCCTTTTCGCGATTTAATACGAAACATTCCTTCTCAGCATTCAGATAAAGCTGCTTGTAAGGGATTGCAAAAAGCTTTCCCCCGACGCCAAGAAAGGATCCGAACTCGAGGACAACATATTCAATTTGCCCGCTTTGAATGTTAATCATGAAATTATCGATTTTTCCTAGATCTTCGCCCTCAAGGTTTTCCACCTTGTCACCAATGATTGAAGTCGCAGTCAACCTCGTGACAGGCGCGTTCGCGGAAGGGCCTTCATGATTCCTGCCAGTCGCATTGTCCACGTCATAATTTTTTCTGATCGTTTCCATATTCAGTTCTTTAGATAAGCATTATTAAAGATAAACATTACTAACCAACATGATTAATCGACAAAAAACCGTGCAAGTATGCAGAGATGGATTAGGCCCTGAAATGGAATAATTCAAAATGATCTTGTGGAATTTATGCTCATTTATGCACCATTGTTCTACGGAATTCAGCGTCTCCGCCTGAAGAGCTTTTTCCTTCCTTCCTTATACTCGGTTTGCTTCACGCCCTTTTTCCGGTTGAATATCCGTTGCAAAAGATTTCTGTCCGTCCGCGACAACTCACAATCGAGCTTCTGCATCAAAGACGGAGACAACGAGGCGAAGCGTGCACGGGATATTTCGTCAAACTCGTCATCACTGTTTAGTCGTTGAAAAAACCGCCCGACAATTGGTAAAGCTGTAGCGGCACCCTGCCCCTGCGCCGTGCTTTGAAAATGCATGCGAGGGTCATCAGCGCCAACCCAACAGCCTACAACAAGTTTGGGAGTGATGGCAATAAACCACCCGTCGGCGTTTGACTGCGTGGTGCCGGTTTTGCCGGC
>JANNPM010000364.1:0-2353 GCA_031400145.1 Chryseolinea sp.
AGGTTCTTATACCGCGAGGAGCGTCGGATCGCTTCCTGCACGACTGTTTCTTTTCCCTTCCATGGCTTTTCCTTGCCCCAATGGTCGAAGAACTGCTTTTGAACGATTGTCATCTGTTGCGTCATGGCATTTTCAGCATAACGCTGGAGTTTCGAATTGACGGTCGTATAGATCCTCAGGCCATCTGTGTATAAATTGTAAGGTGACCCATCCGGCTTCTTGTTATTCTTGCACCAGGTTAGCAATTCGGCCTTTAAATACTCCCGGAAATAAGGTGCCAGCCCCTGATGATGGGAAATTTTTTTAATTTTCAGATCAATCGGTTTCACCATCAAAGAATCAGCAGCTTTCTTGGGAAGAAATTTATACTTGACCATCTGACTGAGCACCACATTCCGCCGATGGAACGCCCGCTCAGGATAAACTCTTGGATTGTAAGAGGTCGTTGCCTTTAACATCCCTATCAGAATTGCGCCTTCATCAACGCTAAGGGTATTCGCAGTTTTTGAAAAGAACCTTTGCGCGGCAGCTTGAATGCCGAACGTATTGTCTGCGAACGGAATGGTATTCAGGTACATTGTGATAAGTTCGTGCTTTGTATAAAGCGTCTCCAGCCTCCTTGCGGTCACCACTTCGCGCAGCTTGTTAACAAGCATGGACAACATCCAGTATCGCTTACGTGGGTAGAGGTTCTTGGAGAGCTGCTGCGTAAGGGTACTTCCTCCTCCCGAGGATTCATCCTGCTGTAAAATCGACTTCACAAGTACACGTCCAAGGCTGATGTAATCGACTCCCTGGTGCTTGTAAAAACGAATATCTTCTGTAGCGATTAACGCCTCGACAACAGCGGGAGAAATACTTTCATATTTTACTTCCGTTCGGTCCTGTGTATAATACCTGCCCAGCAGCACGCTGTCGGCGCTATACACTTCAGAGGCAACCTGATTTTTAATGTTTTTCAGTTCACTTTTGCCCGGGGTCTCAATAAGCACAATGACGAGGAGCACGAGCAGAAACGTAACCGGAGGCCCAAACCCGAGGGTCAGCCTGCGCGCCTTAGGGTGTGTCTTATAATATTGTAGGATCTGTTGATGCCTGGCCTTGAGCGCATTGATCACCGGCCGCAATTTCCTGTATCCCAGAATCAATTTATAATAAGCAGATCGTCGAATACGTTCAAACAAAGCTTTCATAACCAATACGCCATCAATCGCGGCGGAAGATAGCAAGGGCGGCCGTTGGTCGCAAACAATTAAATACGACCGCCGCCGGGACGTCGCTCAAATCCGCTGTCTGCAGGCAATAAGGCGTTTGATATTAGTCCGGAAAAATTAAACCTTTAAATTTGTTAAGAATGACTTTGTTAAAACCTATAAAAATCACTGATGCAGGGACATAAAACAACATCTGCCGCCGTCGACCTTCAAAGAATAAAACAGAAGAAGGTTAAAAAATTCATCAGCGCTTTTGGATTGCACACCTCATCCGACTTCATAAAATTACAGTCGGCCGGATTTAATGCCTCGCACGAGTCGACCTATCACACTCACCGGAAAACGTTTTTGGTTCGCCGGCGCGTGGATCATGTGTGGGAAGCTTACAAAACCATTCATCCCCGTGACGCATGGAAAGGGACCATGGTTAGTTTCGGTGTGCAATACTCAACCCAGAAAGACAAGATCATTTACCTCCACGATGAGTACGCCGGTATGGAGGTAGGGCAGATCATCATCCTGAATCTGGAGTTATTTTGGGGTGCGTTGAATATCGCAGTCGCCCATCAGGTTGTTGAACTGGACGAGGAGAAGCGTTTGATAAAACTTTCCTATATGGTGGGTGGCGCGTCGGAGGGATCGCAGTGGATTACTATGCATGAGACCAAAGACGGATACACCGAGGTGACGCATCACACGCTCTACAAAAGCGGATCGAATTTCAGGGACCGGACGCTATACCCTTCCCTTCATACGAAAGCGATCTCTGAGTTTCACCGAAGCGTGAAAAAGTTAGCTGAGCTTTCGCCTGACCAGTAAATTTCAGAGCGCCGGCCGTCACACAACAGGATAAGCTATTTTGATTAAACCTCGAACTTATTGATAGCTTTTTCCGCGCGTTCCCGCGCAAGCTTCTTCTTGAACTCAAACCATTTTCCGTCTATAAGCTTACGCATAACGTTATCCGTTGTGCGCTGCACGGTTATATTCCAGATTCCCCCCAACTTCATCGGGATGCTGTGTGCAATGGTCCGCACGGATAGGGCAAAGCCTCCGTCAAGATATTCCATATGATGCCAATAACCGCTGGGCATGAACAGGGTATCACCGTGTTCCATGATGGTGCTATAGCCTTTAGC
>JANNPM010000368.1:0-15013 GCA_031400145.1 Chryseolinea sp.
CCGATGATCGCCAGTTGCAATGTGTCTTCCGGGGTGATCGCCAGAATGTTGCCCATGGTGATGGTCTGCACCGACACCGACATCGGCGACAGCGAGACCATGAACAGCCCCAGCCCGAAGAACGAGGTGAAGATCAGACCGATGATGGCATCCTCTTTCAACCCCGACCGTTGGTTCAGAAACAGCATCGCCCCCGCCGCCAGCCCGCCTGCCACAAAGGCCCCCAACGCAAACGGCAGCCCCAGCAGATAGGCCCCCGCCACGCCGGGCACGATGGAATGGCTCAGCGCGTCGCCGATCAGCGACCAGCCTTTCAGCATGAGGTAAACCGACAGAAAGGCGCAGACCCCCGCCGACCAGTGCCGAGACCCACATCGCATTGGTCATGTAGCCGTATTGAAACGGCAGCAGCAGGGTTTCGATCATGGCGCGGCCCGCTTGCCGGACTTGTCATAGATGACGAAGGGCTTTTCATCATCGGTGAACACCGACACCGACCGCGCATCATCATCGTCATGCATCACGTTTTTGCTGCGGCTGAAGGTCAGCTCGAATGTCTTGATGTGCAACTAACGATGAAGTCTTTCCGCACTGGATTCTGATCGTGAATCCTTAAAATTAACTATTTCAGGCAGGAATCTTATGATCTGAAAACTCGAACTTCACAGGAGTTTCTATGCGATCTTTCAACAGTGCCACCTGAAGGACCTCCTCAACAGAAGCGACATAATGAAAGGTCAAACCCTTGAGATAGTTGGCTTCTATTTCGTCTATGTCTCGTTTATTCTTGACACTTAGAACGATCTCCCTGATGCCACTCCGTTTTGCGGCGAGGATCTTCTCCTTGATACCTCCGACAGGCAATACCTTCCCGCGAAGTGTTATTTCACCTGTCATTGCCAGCTTCGACTTGACTTTCCGTTGCGTATATATCGAAGCCAGGGATGTAAACATTGTTATCCCCGCCGACGGACCGTCCTTTGGAACCGCTCCTGCAGGCACGTGGATATGCAGATCGTATTGCTGAAACACACGGTGGTCAATTCCCAATGTTGCAGCATTGGACTTGAGATATGATAACGCAGCCACCGCCGACTCTTTCATTACATCGCCGAGCTGACCGGATATCGTAAGGCCTCCTTTACCTTTGCTCAGGCTGGACTCTACAAACAATATTTCCCCTCCTACATGAGTCCAGGCAAGACCTGTAACAATACCGGCAATATCATTGCCCTGGTATAATTCTTCATCAAACACTTCAGCGCCCAATACTTTTCTGACGGTGTCTTCCGTCACCGCCTTATCAAACGGCTCCTCCATGGCAATGGATTTGGCGATGCTACGCACCACTGTTCCAATCTTTCTCTCCAGGCTTCTCACGCCCGATTCTCGTGTGTAGTTGTTAATTATCTTTCCAATTGCCGCCTTGCTGATCTTGACATCAGAGGTTTTCAATCCGTGCTCCTTAAGTTGTTTTGGTACAAGATGCTTTGCCGCGATCTCAACTTTTTCTTCCTGCGTATAGCCTGTCACTTCTATAATTTCCATGCGATCCCGCAAGGCCGGGTGAATACTGTCGAGGGCATTTGCTGTCGCTATAAACAGCACCTTTGACAGGTCGTATTCTACCTCAAGATAGTTGTCGCCGAATGCGTTGTTCTGCTCCGGATCCAGTCCCTCAAGCATAGCGGATGAAGGATCACCCCGGAAATCGGATTTGATTTTATCAATTTCATCAAGAATAAAGACGGGGTTCGATGATTGCGCCTTTTTAATGTTATGTAATATTTTCCCGGGCATTGCGCCTACGTACGTCTTACGGTGTCCTCTTATCTCAGCCTCATCGTGTACGCCGCCAAGTGACATGCGCACATACTTCCGTTGCAACGCTTTGGCTATTGACCGCCCCAGCGAAGTCTTGCCTACGCCCGGCGGACCGTACAAACATAAGATAGGCCCCTTCATATCCTTCTTCAGCTTTAACACCGCGAGATACTCAAGAATGCGGGTCTTCACCTTCGTAAGTCCAAAGTGGTCATGATCCAGTATTTTCTTGGCGCGGTTCAGATCAAAGTCATCTGACGTATATTCCCCCCATGGCATCTCCAGCATGAACTCAGCATAGTTCATTGCAACAGGATATTCAGCGGCCATAGGGTTAATACGAAGAAGCTTATCAAGTTCTTTGTTGAAGTGGGCGGCGACGTCTTTAGGCCACTTCTTCCCTTCTGCCCGCTTTCTCAGCTTTTCTACTTCCTTATCAGGTCCATCATAGCCAAGCTCATCCTGGAGTACCTTGATTTGCTGGCGAAGAAAGTAATCACGCTGCTGCTGGTCGATGTCGGTGTGCACCTTCTTCTGGATCTCATGCTTGATCTCAAGCATCTGAATATCCTTTAGCATGTATTGGAGCAGCAACGTACCCCGGTCAACCATGGTTTTAGTCTCCAGTATCTTTTGTTTGTCCAGCACGTCAACGTTCAGATTCGAGGAAAGAAAATGAACGAGAAACGACATGCTTGAAATGTTATCCAGCGCTACCTGCGCTTCGATAGGAATTTCCGGATTTAGTTTCAATATTTTTGTTGCTGCATCTTTCAAAGACTGCACAAGCGCGACGGTTTCTTTTCCGTGCGCCGTTAGAATCGGCTCGGGTTGCATTTCCACGTGTGCTGTCAGATAAGGCTCTTCCTGCACGAACTCCTTAACTAAAAATCTGTTTTTGCCTTGAATGATGATCGTTGTATTTCCATCCGGAAGGACGAGCATCTTTACGATACGCGCTACGGTGCCCGTTCTGTAAAGATCATCAATAACAGGCTCTTCAGCCTGCGGGTTTTTCTGCGCGATAACACCAATGATCCTGCTTCCCTGATAGGCTTTCTTAACCAGCTTTATAGACTTTTGCCGTCCAACTGTTATTGGGATAACAACCCCCGGAAAAAGAACTGTATTTTTGATCGGAAGAATGGATAGCTCCTCAGGCAAATCCTCGGGCTTGAGATCCGAATCCTGTTCCGGATTTATGAGTTGTATCAAATCATCAGATTCTTCCTGAACGAGCTGCATGGTCAATGCTTTAAACATGTTCTTCAAAGTGTCAAACTGACGCAACCGCAATGTTTTGGGTATTTTATCAGGTGCGGCCGTTAAGACAATAGTAGTGCCAAGAGAGTTGTAAAAGAAGCAAAATTGTCTCAACTTTAACAATTGGTGTAACTTTTTACCAAACGCTGGTTCTGTGAAAAGCTATTTTTTGATCTTAATCCCAGCATTTTGTCTGGCGATCCAGACTCCGTTGATGGCTCAGAAGCCGGGAAAAAAATTCAAACGGGGCGGTGTAATACCGTTAGATGATAGCCTGACAAGCTACAGCCAATCTGACATTTTCTTGTTCCCGAATATCCACAAAATCAGGAAATATTCGGATCCTGAAAAGTTAGCACGGATCAAGACACTAATTCCAGCAGGTGACTCCAAACAAGCTTACGATGAGTTAAAATCGTATGTAAAGAATTTTGGTCCGGAGAACTTTTCCACAGACATTCAATTGGTCTGGGATCTTGCCCGATTGTCAACGGAATTTGGACCGCCGGGTGAATCAGTGTTGCTATACAAACTTGTTCTCAAACATGTAAGGAAATCCGAAAATGATGCAATTATAAAAAGTGAATTCGATTCATTAACCAGAAATAACACCGACCTGTATGTCCCTCTTAAACAGTACTACGAGCTCGTTGAATACAGAAAGGAAATCGATACGCTAAGACCTCCACAAGGCGTATTGCTCAATATGGGGGAAGCGATCAACTCAGACAAGGAAGACTACGGACCTACTATTGGCAACCTAGACAACATATTGCTCTTTACATCGAAGCGAAACAAGCATGTTGATCCGCTCAACAAGAATTACAACGAAGACTTGTTCTTTACAATTAAGCAGGACAGCTCCTGGGGATTTGCGGAAGAATTCAAAAACATAAACACACCATATAATGAAGGCTCAGCATGCCTTAGCGACGAGGGTAAACATTTGTACTTCGCACGGTGCAATTCTCCGGATTCCTTTGGAAGCTGCGACATATTCCATGCAGAAATGAGTGCTGATAGCACCTGGAGCAATGTAACAAACTTGGGTGCCGCTGTAAACTCCACGGGCTGGGACTCTCAACCTTCCCTGTCACACGCAGGTGATACACTTTTCTTTGCTTCAGACAGGCTTGGAGGGTTTGGATATTCTGACATCTATTACTCAACCAAAGGTAAAGATGGAAAGTGGCAAAAAGCTTTGAATCTCGGACCGATCATAAATACGAGAGGCTTCGAAGTAAGCCCGTTCTTTCACCACAAGCACAATGTGTTATACTTTAGCTCAAACGGTCAGCCTCTGTCATTCGGTGACTTTGACATCTACAAGTCATTAAAACGCAATCCCGGGTGGGACGAACCAAAAAATATTGGCCCACTTGTGAACGGCGACGGAAGCGAATATTATTTCACAATAGATTCGGAATCAAACTATCTGTACTACGCGCGTTCTGCGCAACATGAACTAAACAACCTTGAGCTTTATTCGTTTCCGGTTCCTATGGAGGCACAGCCGACGTCGGTCGCACATTTAAGTGGTTCGTTGATTAATTCTGAAACCAAGAAGCCTTTCAAGGGTATTGTGTCGATAATTGATCTGGATAAGGGCGTGGAAGTGTCGCCGAAGTTCCTGCGCGAGGATGGAAGTTTTGATTTTCATCTGATCAACAAGAGAAGCTATTTACTGATCATTCAGGGCGACGACTTCTTTCGTATCGAAGAATTGGTCTTTATGGACGGAGACATGGAAATCAATCGCGAAGCTGATCCAATAGAAAGCAAGATCGCCTTTAAGACTTTGGAATTTGAAAATGGAGAAGCTGACATTCTCCCTTCGATGTATGACGACCTGACTAAGCTTGCCAACTTTATGATTGATCATCCCTCTTTCAAATTGAACATTTCAGGGCATACGGACTCGCAGGGAAAGGAGGATGCAAACCTTATGCTATCACAATCGCGCGCCGACGCCATCAAAGCTTATTTAATTCAGGAGTTCAAGATCAGGGGCACCCGGATAGTTGCATTGGGTTACGGGAGCTCGAAACCAATTGTAGCCGAGAAGACTGAGGAGGATAGGAAGTTGAACAGAAGGGTGGAGTTTGAGATATCGCGGTGAACCTGACAACCTCCCCCTGCCATTCGTCAATGACTACCTTGTATACGCCACCTTATTGATGCCGGCAACCATGATCGCATTTGTTGGGTTCTTCTTTCCAAAGGAAAACTCCCTTAATACTTTGCGCATTTAAACTACCGTATGGCAAGGGAACATGGCCGGCGGTCTGGATCCTTTGGACGGGGCATGAAGGGCGTAGATGAAAACTTCTGGCACAGCAGATGGAGGTGATTACATAAGCATCAAACAAAAAGGAAACAACTATGAATTCCGGATCATCGCCTGAAGCTTGTTCCGTTCATCCTGTAGCTCGCGCGATAGCTTCGTTTGTTTGTCCATTGCACGATGCTTGTAATCTTCATACTCATTGGTAAGGGTACTGACCGCGAGACTTCTTTCATGTAAGGCATTGCTTTGAAGCTTCATTCTTCCCACGACCAAGACCAGCAACAATAATAGTGCTGCAATGGTAACGGCCATGACGGTGATGAATGTCCCTTTCAGCATATTTATTCCAAGGACTTCGATATGCGTGCTGTCGTGTTGTATCGCTGCCATGGATTGCTCCTTCTCTTTTAAGGTAGCGATTTTCTGATCCAACTGGCCTTGTAAATTTTTGATCGTACCATTGGCAGCGACCAGTGCATCCTTTCTGGCATCAATGCTGTCCAGATTGATCTTCCACACGCCATCCAGTGTCGACTCTTTTATCACCTTGTAGGCTCCGTAAGATTGAGATTTTGACTTCATGATCAAAAATCGCTCTCTTAATGAATGTTCACCTGTAAGGGCATCGGACGGCTTTTGTGTAAAACCTGCGGAAGCCACAAACAAAAACAAAACAAAGAATAACCATTTCATACGCTAATAATTAAGTTAATGCTTAAGCGGTTCAAAATAATATCAATTCGTATCAATGGACAAATTAAATGCCTCAATATCTACAAATCCCCGACCATGAGTATAGTATTAAAAAATGATCGTCGAGCGATCCTCATACCAAACAATAGCACCAATATATAAAAAATTACGAAAATGGTCTTGCAACACGTACTGGTCGTCACCCACTGTAATCTTTCACGTCTTATTGATCAGCCCGCTTACCGAGGTTTTTGCACGAAAATCACGAATACCATAATGCTCCGGGACGGATGAAATCATAGTAAACAAAGTACCGGAAAAAAGTGAAAAGTGAATAGAGCAAAGTGAAAAGTTGAATATATTCACTTTTTTACTTTTGACTTTTCACTTTTATGAGACTCGGACTGCTATCAGACACTCACGGTTACCTCGATGAGACGATTCTTACACATTTTAAAGATTGTGATGAAGTATGGCATGCTGGCGACATTGGAAGTCTCGAACTTCTGAACGCAATGCGGGCGTTTAAACCAGTGCGCGCGGTCTATGGCAATATTGATGACAAGACTATCCAAGCCGAAGTTCCCCAAGACCTTTACTTTGATTGCGAAGGCCTGAAGATTTTTATCACCCACATAGGCGGGAAACCACCAACGTACAATCCGCGAGTAAAGAAATTATTGGTCAAGGCGAATCCAGACATCTTCATATGCGGTCATTCTCACTTGCTGTTGGTGAAGAGGGATGCAACATTTAGCAACATGTTATTTCTTAATCCCGGTGCTGCCGGCCAGCAAGGATTTCATGCGGTTAAAACGCTGATCCGATTCGAGTTAATCGATAAACAAGTTAGAAATATGGAAGTTATTGAGTTGGGGAAGCGTGGTGCTATACCTCAGAATTTGCAGCTAATGTGAAAATCCACCAGCGAAAATTGAACGGGGCTTCGCTAAAAGTGAAACGGCACAGCATGTCCCGCGCCTAGAATCAGATTATACGTATTGATTTAACATTACCGGCATCACCAGCATCAGTATATCTTCGTTGGCTTCTTTATCAGCAGGCAAAATAACACCAGCTTTGTTAGGCGCCGACATGGTAAGCTTGATCTTATCGGAATGCATGTTCGACAACATCTCAATCAGGAACTTTGCATTAAACCCGATCTCAATGTCTTCTCCTTCGTGCTCACACGAAAGTCGCTCGTTGGCTTCATTGGAAAAATCAAGATCTTCGGCGAAGATTTGAAGTTCGCTTCCTGTAATTTTTAAACGAACCTGGTGTGTTGTTTTATTGGCATAGATGGCGATGCGCTTTAAGGCCCCCAAAAGATCACTGCGTTCGATGGACATCTTTATTCCGTTGGACGTCGGGATAACATTGTCGTAATCCGGAAACCGTTCATCGATCAGGCGGCAGATCATTCTGATGTTGCCAAACCTGAAGTATGCGTTGGACATATTAAAGTTCAGGTTTACTTCGGCATTCTCCGTGGGAAGCGTTGCCTTCAACAAGTTCAATGCTTTTCGCGGAATAATAATTGAATTGCCATTTTCTGACGTTATATCCGTCCGCCGGTAACGAACCAGGCGATGACCATCAGTAGCGACAAAGGTCGTGCTGTTGTCAGCGAGGCTTACATAAACACCTGTCATTGCAGGCCTCAGTTCATCGTTGCTGGTGGCAAAAATTGTGTTATTGATGGCGCGCGAAAGTACTTCAGTCGAGATATCGGCGGTGAAGTCGTTGGAAACGGATGGGACCTTGGGAAAATCTGTCGCATTTTCCCCGGATAGCTTATAACGCCCATTATCCGAGATGATTTCGATGCTGTATGTCGACTCATCGATTGAAAACGTGACCGGCTGTTCCGGCAAGTTTTTCAGCGTGTCAAGCAATATGCGGGCTGGAACGGCAATGCTGCCCTTTTCCTTTGACTCAACCTGAAGTTCGGTAATCATGGAAGTCTGAAGGTCAGAAGCTGTTACCGTCAGGCTTCCTTTATCCAATTCAAAAAGAAAATTCTCGAGGATAGGTACCACAGGATTGGTTGTAATGACCCCATTAATGTTGGAGAGCTGCTTAAGCAGGTAAGCAGAGTTGACAATGAACTTCATCAGTGGTTGGTTTTTAAGAAGGGGTAAAGTTATAAAGAAAACGGAATAATAAAACGGCGGGTCAAAGCCAAAAAAACCTCCAAACCCGTCACTGTTTGTCGAAGAAACTTCGCGGCCGCACTACTCCAGCGATCTTATTTTGGTGAAAGTATGCCCATTGACCTCCGGTGATCATTGCCGGGAAAAGGCCGCCTTCGGCAAAGGGATGAAATACGGACCACGAGTATTCTCTGCCGGCGATATCCCTGACCAAAATAGTAAGGATGGGTTCAGATCTGCAAAGACTGTCTAACAGGGCATCGTTCTCAGCAAACTCGTCCGCAGTCAGCAAAGATACATCGTTCAGAAAATCATTCAGCCTGGTGGTGTCAACGGTCTGCAACCCAGGAATGGTGAGATACTTATTGTCCATGGCCACTGTAAAATTGTCGGCAGTATTTTTCGAAAACCTGGCTTCAAGCTGTTGAAAGTTGCGCCAGTTAAAGGAAAACACTCTCTTCTCTCTCCAGCCAGACTCATCAAGCTCAAAAATTCCTGAAACATAAACCCTGTAACCCGGGATGTTCATCAAGTATGGTATAGCTTCGTCTGCGTGCATAAAATACGCCTGATTTTTGCTTCCGTTTCCACCAGCGAAAAAGCTTGCCACGGCTGAACCATTTGCCATCAAAATTACTTTCACGCCGTGCCTCCGCAGATCGGAGGCAATTGAATCAATCTGCGCAGCAGCCAGCGGTCGTTTGGGCTGGGCTTGCTGAAGCGTAGCAAATAACACTTCAATCATCGCCGGGTCTGCGGAAAATTTCTCGTTAACGATCCAGCGCGCGCCATTATACATTAAGCTGATTGTATCAACTTCTGTCTGTAGCGCAACCCGGTTGATTCCCTTCAGATCAAAATTATTGAACCGTTGCTTATCTATCTGGGTATGGCTGTCATGACTGCTCAACCAAAACGCCCCGCCCGTGATTCCGGTGAGTAGCAGCAGCAATATCGCAAGGCGTTTGTTCTTTTTTTCCTGCATGTCAGAACCGGGCGAATCGTTTCCTACGCCAGTAACTGCGAAGTAATCCATAACAAAGGAGGATGCCAAGTGGCAAAACCAGGTTGATCAGCTGCCAGCGCACGTGGCTGTTTTTGATACGCGCCTTGTCAAGCGGGCGTATCTTCACCTGTTTGCCGCGCACCTGTATCAGCCCATTTTCATGCACGAGGTGCGCCAATGCATTCAAGAGCAGATCGCGGTTTGCAAAGGTGTAATTGGTGGAAGGATCAAATCCAAGCGGACGAGGCTGACGGGTTCTGAAGTTCACCTCATTTCTGATGACATCCCCGTCGCTGATAACGATGACTTTCGTCGGTATGCTCACTTCCCTGAAGTCTGCTTTAACAACGCCATCGGGAAGAAACCGGTTTTTATATAGTGACGAGAATTTGCCTTCCAGTAAATATCCAACGGGTATGAATGATCGCGAATATTGGGCGTCCGCCACAGGTTTCCGAAGGTCATTGACGCTGACCTTAACGGGAGCCGTAAGCGTACGCGATTGCGCGGATGTCAAGATCAAAGGAGTCTTTCGAATCCCCGGCGCCTTAACGGTGTCGATACTGCTTGCAAATCGCGTAAGTACGGCGTCGAGGTTACGGGTAATGGGATGATCAGCGTAGTGATTCACCAGCGGAAAGAACGGCCAGTCCATAGCGGTAAACTGAGGCTTACCACCACGTTGGCTGGTGACGACAGGATAAAATCCCGCGGTCCGGTCCTGAACCAGGTCAGGGTTGATGCGCACACCATATTTGAAAAGCTGATCATCAAGGTCGAGGTTGTAGGGCAATGCAAAATAGTCTTCCCTTGAAGCGCTATCCATATTTGCGTCGAGCTTGTCAATGAGCAGCAGGACGGTGCCTCCCCGCATGATATATTGGTCCAGCGCAAATTTATCCGTTTGGGAAAACTTCTTTGTCGGCTTGGCTATCAGCAGCGCATTATACTTTGAAATTTCCCGGTCGGAAAGTTTTGTGCTGAATACATCATATTCCCCGAGCATATCATTATTTATGCTGGCGATGTTCAACGAATCAAGCTCGCCATGCCCCGTGACCATACCAATTCTTTTACGGTCAGTATTAAACAGTTTGCTTATTGCCCTGGCCACCTCGAATTCTATACCTTCAATTGACTGGTTGATCTCTTCTGCAGGACTGCCAGCCTTATTCCCCTTTAACAAGGTAATGCCCGTTTCCATCCCTCCGTAAGAGATCAGCAATCCCGGGAAAACCAGCTTCTCAACCCTTTGACCGTTACTATTGCTGATGACATTCGTCGGCTGAATGCCCTTTGCTGCAAGTTCCCTTATGAACTCCTCCTGGGCTCCTTTACCTTTCGCCTGATTAGGATCTACGAACGAATATCGTATTTTGTTTCCCGAGTAGACCCTGAACTCCTCGAGCGTTTCAGCAACAGCCTTTTGCAGTCTTCTGAATTCGGCATTGAGATCTCCTTCCAAAAATATTTCAATATATACATCATCGTCCAAGGCTTTCAGCAGTTCTCGCGTTTGCGGCTTTACACTGTAACGTCGTTCCTCGGTTAGGTCCAAACGAAAAAATATAGCGGCGAGAACGATGTTGATGAGTAATACTGCTACGAGCCCGTTAAGGAAAATCAACACATCGCCCAACTGTCTGCTCGTCCAGTTTACCATTGTCTGCTGCTCAGAATAAGCTTGGTAGTGGACAAAGCGATGAATATCACGCTAAGGAAGTAGATCACGTCACGGGAGTCGATCAATCCACGGCTCATTGATTCATAATGGAAGAGCATGCCAAGCTGCTTTACCTGCAGGCCTTGGGATGACCAAAATCCAAGAGATGATATCGCATCGAATCCGGAAAACAACAGGAATGACAGAAAGGAAGCCGCAATGAAAGCGACGATCTGATTGCCTGCAATTGCTGAAGCCAAAACACCCAATGCTGAAAAAGCTGCGGCGAGCATAGCAAGTCCGATGTAGGAACCGATAATACCAGGGGTATCAAGGTTGCCAACGGGATTACCGAGTTTGTAGATAGAATAGTAATAGATCAGCGTGGGTATCAAGGCAAACAATACAAGCAGACAGCTTGCAAAGAATTTTCCAAGGATAATATCCCAATCGGTAAGGGGCTTCGTGAATAACAGCTCGAAGGTTCCCGCTTTTTTCTCTTCGGCAAAACTCCTCATGGTTACTGCCGGAACAAGAAAGATGAAAACGTATGGGCCTAGCGTGAATAATGTTTCCATATCCGCGTAACCGTATTCCAGCACGGATGTCTCCGGAAAGACCCACATGAGCAAGCCCATGGCCATCAGAAAAACACCGATCACCACATAGGCTATCATTGAATTGAGGAAGGTGGAAAATTCTTTTGAGAAGACCTGAAGCATAAGGGCTATACTCGCAAAAGTAAATTAAATTATTTACGGCGCAGCTTCGGTCGGAGATGTAAGATCGCGAAAAATCGTTTCCAGTGAATTCTCATCTTGCTTCAGACCAATAAGTGATAGCTTTTGATCGGCAGCGAACCGAAAAAGTTCCGGTCTCAAGTCAACGCCCTCCTTGCCGGTCACGTTGAACTTTGCCGCATCCACCGCGATAACGGAAACGACTCCAGGCAGCACCTCCAGTTGAGTGGCGTTCACCATTCCTTCAAATTCAACAACAAGCGCCGATGAACCGCGCTTAT
This sequence comes from Chryseolinea sp., assembly GCA_031400145.1. Classification (GTDB taxonomy): domain Bacteria; phylum Bacteroidota; class Bacteroidia; order Cytophagales; family Cyclobacteriaceae; genus Chryseolinea. Next base: position 11,914 of record JANNPM010000368.1, read on the forward strand.
GGCGCATCAAATTTTCAAGTGAGTCGTCGGCGACGATCTCACCTTTGCTGATAACGACGACACGATTACAAAGCGCTTGCACCTCTTGCATAATGTGTGTTGAAAATATGACGGTCTTGTTATGACTGATATCCTTAATGAGCTTCCTGATCTCCACAAGCTGGTTTGGATCGAGGCCGGATGTTGGCTCATCCAGAATCAGCACTTCCGGATCATGTATAAGTGCCTGCGCGAGGCCAACGCGTTGCCTGTATCCCTTTGAAAGTGCCTCTACCTTTTTATTTTGTTCCGGCATAAGACCACACCGGTCAATCATTTCTGCCACGCGCCTCTTCAACTCCTTTCCGCGCAAGCCGTAAAGTCCGCCAATGAATTGCAGGTATTCGTGCACGTACATATCCAGGTACAGAGGATTGTGTTCGGGCAGGTATCCGGTTATTTGTTTAACCCGCAGCGGCTGCTCCACCACATCAAAATTTTTCACTCTCACCTTACCCGATGTGGGTGGAAGGAAACAGGTCGCAATTTTCATTGTTGAAGACTTACCTGCTCCATTTGGCCCAAGAAAGCCAACTATCTCGCCTGCTTCAAGAGAAAAGGAAATGTCGTTCAAGGCCTTTTGCTGCCCGTATAGCTTGGTAAGATGCGTAATGTGGAGAGACACGAAACAGGGTTAGTTTGTCATGATTCAACTGTATAACTTTGTAGGTTAACTGCGAAAGTAGCCTTCAAACGCCGAACTTCGAAACCCTGAAAGTGTTACCAGCGCATGGACGATCGAATTAATTGTCATTGAACGGAATTTATTTCTGAAATTTGCACTGAAATTGAGAATTATGCGATTAGGGCTATTGATATTTTTTTCACTGCTGTGTTCGGTCACTTTCGCCCAACAGGGCTACAATCTTAAGTTCAGGATCGAGGGGCTGAAAGATACAACCATTTACCTGGGAAATTATTACGGAGAGACGACCTATATCAAGGATACGGCACGTGTCAGCAGCAACGGAGAGTTTGCCTTTGAAAGCAAAAAAGCATTGACTTACCGTGGCGTGTACTTTATCGTTCTGGACAAGCAGAAGCAATTTGAGCTAGTAATTGGGGACAATCAGCATTTTTCAATGTCTACGCGAAAGGAAGATTATGTGAAGTTCATGAAAGTGACAGGCGACCTGGACAACCAGCTTTTCTTTGAAAACATGGTCTTCAATATGGAACGGCACCTGGAAGCGGAGCCATATAGCAAGGTTATCCTCGACAGCACATTGACAGATGACAAAAAGAAGGATGCGCGCCTGGAGTACAATAAGATCAATGATAAAGTGATGGCCCATCAGGCAGATATTATTTCCAGGTACCCGCAGACTTTGACAGCAAAAATTTTAAAGGCAAATCAACCCGTCAAGATACCTGATGCACCCAAAAGGTCTGACGGTACCGTAGATTCGACGTTTCAGCTGCGATGGTACCGCGAACATTTCTTTGACAATTTTGATCTCTCCGAACCGGGCCTGATCTGTTTACCCCGACCTTTGTATAAAGAAAAAATAAATGAGTATCTCGACAAGTTGTATGCACCTCAGGCCGATTCGATTACAAAAGCCACGGAAAAATTCATTTCAAAAGCGAAGAAAAATCAGGAAACATACAAATACGCAACGTGGATGTCATTGCTTAAATATCAACAGCCAGAGATCATGGGGCTTGATGAAGTATATGTTAATTTGTATGACAAATACTTTGGATCAGGCGAGATGAATTTTTGGGTAAATGAAAAGTTGAACAAAAATCTAAAAGACCACGCTGACCGCTTGCGCAAAAGCCTTGTTGGAAAGCAGGGCGCTAACCTCATCATGCAGGATGTCAATCGTAAACCAAGGTCGATGTATGACATAAAGAATAAATACACAGTGCTATTCATTTTCGACCCGGATTGTGGCCACTGCAAAGAAGAGACCCCACGGCTCGTTTCATTTTACAACAAGAAAAAATACGACGTCGAGATCTTTGCAGTCAGTGCAGATACATCCATGCAAAAGATGCGTGACTATATCAGGGACATGCATATGCCCTGGATTACTGTGAACGGGCCGCGCACGTATGTCGGACCTTACCAGGATTTGTATGATGCCATGCAGACCCCTTCATTATACATCCTTGACCAGAAGAAAAAGATCATTGCAAAGAAGGTCCCCGCTGAAAAACTTGAAGACTTCTTCGCGCAGTACGAAAAATTTGAAAAATCCAGGACGGGAGAAAAATCTAAGCCGGCGAAATTATAGCTGAGATTTTCACGGTAAAGGCGTACGTCAATAGTTCGTTTTCGTACACCGCTAGCAAAATTGTTGGGCTTTAAAAAAGCGTCCGTGGCCCCGAAAACGGGTTTTATAACATTTTTTTTCTTTTGTCCGCCTTACATGCAACTATTCACAGGAAGGAGAGTATCTACTAAATAAGGACTAAACTAAACTTCGTTATATGGCATTCCTGGATAAGCTTCTCGGCAAAAAGAAAAAGTCATCGCTCAAGGCAAAGTGCCCGATTACCAAAGAACCAATTGAAGAGGGTTTCGGGTTTATGCTCACCACCGCGCAGATAATAGCATCGAAGAAATACTGGGATATGGTAATGACCGAGCCGGAGACGATGTCCTATACAGTTTCGCATTTCAAAAATCAATCCAGCGGTACGCACATGCGAAACATGATTTTCGAAAAATACAGCAGCATTGAAAAACCGTGGATGATATCAGACTCTTGTATTAATCTTTTTGACGTTGACAAAAGCTATGCACGTGAGAATGCCAGGAAATGGTGGGCAAATGAGGGTCAATTTAACCCTGAAAACTCCGGACCCGCAGCCGTAGCGTTGGACGCCCAGACGTTCAGCAGTCTGAAAGATTATGCCGTTCTTGAGGCAGGAAGATCACGCATAGTACTATCCTGACACACCCCCTGATCCGTCATCGTGAACAGAAGTGGAAAATAAATTAAGCTGCGGGAGTGTTAATTATTGATATAATCAAGTTCAATCTTCAAAACAACCTCCCGAATAAGCCCCTGACAACTTACCAACAAGCAAACAACTCCACTTTACCAAC
>JANNPM010000387.1:0-3663 GCA_031400145.1 Chryseolinea sp.
TCCGGATCTCGACGAGCAACTCTGTCTCCTTCATACGATACTATTTGGACCAAAATAACAATTCCGGGCGTTTTCCGAAAACGTTTTCTGAAAAACCTCAAAATCTCATCAAATTGAGCCTGCCGGCCTGCGCCGGGGATAAACTTAGGTTGCTTAAGCTCCTCTGGAGTCTCCCGTCCCGCGGACTCTGCGGCATCCACGCAGAAGCGTTACATCTTCCTCACGGTGCCACTTCCGGTAGAATGACTGTTTATCCTGGCCGGACTACCGCGATAGCTGACAGTTCCACTACCCGTGATATTCGAATCGATTTCATTTTTTACATTAATCTCTACATCACCGGAGCCGGAGATTCGTACGAAGCAGCTATTTGTAGTAAGATCTGCAGCCAGTACCTTCCCTGAACCGCTGATAGAGGCTTTCACACGAGCCGCGCTTCCACTTGCTTCAATTTTTCCCGAACCGGATATCCCGAAATCAGCTTCTTCGGAAATGACCAAACTTAAATCGACTTTCCCCGAGCCACTAACGTCGCTGTCGAATCCAGCGCATCTGCCTTTTACAATCAGACTTCCTGAGCCTGAAACGTCGGCCTCCACATCACCCGAAGCATCTGCCTCGATCTTTAAGTTTCCAGAACCACTTACATTGAGATTCAGGTTAACTGCAACAATCCTGGTCGCTCCAATAAGCTCACCAGAGCCGCTGACGGCGAGACCTTCAATATCTTTCATCGTGATGTATACCTTTACTTGCTCATCGTCATCATTATCGTTCCATAGCCAGTTCGACCACTTCCCAGCTTTTCCGACAACAAGTCTTTCACCTTGAACTTCAATGTCAATCTCTTTCAACACTTCAGCTTTTCCTTCAATCTCCACCTTTTGCGGACTGCCCTGACGAAGGTATAACTTCCCGGGAACTCCAAAAGAGACCTTTGTAAAAGTATCGACCTTCCGCGTCTCCCGCGTTTGCGCGTGAGCGAGCGATATCGTGACGAAAAATGGGAGGTAAATAAATTGCTTCATGGTGTTTGCTTTGGTTAGCGGTATAGACTGATGTGCTTTGCCGTTGGTTGCATGAACCAGCTACAAAGTCGGAGTTCCTGGTTTGACGTAGAAATTGCCGGATAGGTTACTTAAAATGATCTTTATAGCACAGTAACCTGTGTACCCATCGTCTTTTTCAGACTCGCACGTGCCAGTACGGTTGCGATAATTGTCAGGACTGCGCCCAACAGCATTGGTGCTCCGGGAAGGTAAAACGGCGCAACACTGTTCGTGAAATACGAAAACGTGCTCGTCATCAACACCGGGCCAACGATTGAGGTAATACTCATCAAGCTGGTCAATGCGCCTTGCAACTCGCCCTGCTCGTTGGCCGGAACCTGCGTGGAAATAATACCCTGCAGCGCCGGGCCCGCAATTCCCCCCATACAGTAGACAACAGTGAATGCAAACACCATCCAGGTTTTTGTGGCCAGAGCAAACAAAAGAAAGCCCAGCGAACTCAAGCCCAGGCCGACGTATACACTGCGCTCTTGCCCGAGCTTTGGGATAATTAATCTTATCAAACCTCCTTGAACGATGGCAAACACAAGACCGACAACAGCGAGCGATATTCCGACTGTTTTCGGAGTCCATTTAAACTTTTCCATTGTATAATACGCCCAGTTGCTTTGAACAGCGTGCGCTGAAATGTAAACCATGATCAGTGATGCAACGAGGCCTATGATGACGGGATACCGCTTCAGATTGAGAAGCGAACTTACAGGGTTCGCCCTTGACCATTCAAATTTCCGCCTGTTCTTTGGTTGTAAAGACTCCGGGAGAATAAAAAAACCATAGAGGCAGTTTAGCAATGAAAGACCTGCGCTTACCATAAATGGAACACGCGATCCATATTCTTCCAGAAATCCTCCAAGCATCGGACCGATAATGAAGCCCAGGCCAAATGCCGCACCGATAATTCCAAAATTCTGTGCACGGTTTTCGGGCGTACTCACATCGGCGATGTAGGCAGAAGCTGTAGTGAAGCTCGCCCCCATGATGCCCGCAATAACCCTTCCCACAAATAGCCATGCAAGCGTGGGGGCAAAGGCAAGAAACAAATAATCTATTCCAAACCCCAATAGTGAGCCGAGGAGCACAGGTCTTCTTCCGTAACGGTCACTAAGTCCACCCATGAGTGGAGCGAATACAAACTGCATCAGCGAATAGGTAAACAACATCCAGCCTCCGTATATCGATGCTTCGCTCAATGTGCCACCAGTCAGTTCCTGAATAAGCGTTGGTAAAACAGGAATAATTATTCCAAGACCTGTGATGTCTATTATCAACGTAATAAAGATAAAGACCAGTGCACTTTTCTTCTGAGCCATGGAAATAGTTTTGCCCAAAGTAAAACATTTTCCGAAGAGTGTCTACTTTATCAAATTCACACAATTCTTTTGCGATAGTACTGTACCCTTGCGATCCTCCATCTCTGACACGTTCAATTACTACGCCACCCAGCTATCCAGTACACAGCATGCCAATAGTACGTCACCAAGCTATCCTAATTCAAGTCGGTTGCGTTTGTTGAAAACATTGTGGAATTTTGCTCAATGCGCTGCCCTTCAAAATACTAACGCACCTTGAAGGTCGTGAGCCACAGTTGGCCAGCGCTTTTAACCAAACTGGCATAATAATGTCTAGTAAAAAGGCAGTGCCACTAATCCTACAAACCAATCACGACACATGGAACGTAACGTCATTACCTTTATTCGAACTTTTCCCAGATTCACAATCTATTTCGCTTTAATCGCACTGGTCGCCATGGGGGCGGGTTGCAAGAGCAAAAAGAAGGCGATGGACGTAACTGATACCGCCGCAGCTGATAAGGCCAGGCTTGATAAGGAAGCGGAACTAAAAAGACAACGGGAGGAAGAAGAGCGTAAAAGGCAAGAAGCAGCGGACAACGCCACGCGCGTTGAAGAGGAGCGTGCACGTGCCCCTTACACGAAGCTGGAACAATATTTTTCTGCTATCGGCAGTGCTCCTTCAACCGAGGCTGCGAACAATAGCATTAATGAAGCGATGGAATTGTTTTCTTCACCCGAAACACCTGTCCTCATTATCATCCATGAGGCAGCGGGTCAAAAAGATTATGACCGGCCTACCAACATCCGTGATTATCTCAATTACCTGAAGGATCAAAAGAAGAAAGCTGACAAGATTGGAACGCTGAAGTTCGACGGCTCGGGGAAAATCACTGAAGTCGAACTGATAAAATCATGATAGATTCCATCTTTAAATTCCATACCATGTCAAAATACTTGTACTCAATCGCCATTTTACTTGTCGTTTCATCGTTTCAGATCCTGACAGCGCAGACAGCAGAGATTAGTCCTGAAAGAAAGCAGGCAATAGATTCGCTTGCCCTTGAGAAGGTACGCGATCTAAGCAAATACATCGCCATTATCGGTAGCAAGAAGACACCTTACTCGGAAGCTCAACGCGTCATGGATCGCGCTGAGGAATTATTTGCTCCGGAAAGCGAAATGGGAGTTTCTTCCCTGAACACAAAAGAAATCACCTATTATAAGGTGCGCAAATATTTCGAACGGCTTGTTGCATTGAATTATGACAAGGTTACCATCTCCTGGTATGATATCCATTACAT
>JANNPM010000416.1:0-30176 GCA_031400145.1 Chryseolinea sp.
AGGGGAGTTTGGCCCTAGAGGTGGCGATGAGCTGAACAGAATTGAACCTGGAAAAAACTACGGTTGGCCTATCATCACTTACGGTATAGAGTATGCGGGTGGCAAAGTCGGAGATGCAATTCAGCAAAAAGAAGGTCTCGAGCAACCTGTTTATTATTGGGATCCGGTGATCTCGCCAAGCGGCATGACATTCTATAACAGTGATAACATACCAGAATGGAAGAATAATCTGTTCATTGCTACGCTGAGTGGGATGCATATTGCGCGCATCGTTATTGATGCCAATAAAGTAGTAGGCGAGGAGAGACTGCTGACTGAGGAAGGTCAACGCTTCCGCGACATCATTCAAGGAAAAAACGGTGCTTTGTATGCCGTTACAGATCAGGGGAGACTTTATATCGTGGACAAAAAACAATAATTATTGAATCTCGTTCCGGTGCATCGCGATCACCTATGGTGGTTTCAGCCTAAGTGATAACATCTCTGTGTTCAATCCCGGGGTCAAGCTATCCGGGATTCCACAAATTAACCATCGGATTCTTCCCCAGCACCTCTTCAATAGAAAGCCAACCAGAGAATTACCAAGCTTTTGCCGGTTTACCTCACGCTCAGTTTTCGAGGCAATAGTGATGAACGAATGAAAATATTATTCAATTACCTAAAGAATTATAAAGGCCTAATTGCGATTGCATTGTTGCTGGCCGCAACCAGTCAGGTGTTTTCCCTTTTGGATCCTCATATCACAGGCAAAATCGTTGATAACTTTATTGAAAGGAAGAACTCTCTATCTCGTCAGGATTTTGTTGAAGGTATACTATATCTCGTCGCGCTGGCCATTGGTGCTGCGATGGTGTCGCGAATTGCTAAAAATCTACAGGATTACTTTACGAGCATCGTGGTTCAGAAGTTGGGGGCAAAGATGTATGCAGATGGGCTCAAGCACTCGCTCGAACTACCTTACCAAACATTTGAAGATCAGCGAAGCGGTGAAACGCTGGGAATTCTGCAAAAAGTAAGAACGGATTCTGAAAAATTCATTACTCAGTTTATCAGCGTATTATTTGCCAGCTTCGTAGGTCTCATCTTTGTTGTGATCTACTCATTGACGGTCAGCTATAAAGTTACATTGGTCTATTTTGCAGCGGTGCCGATCATCGCGCTTACAAGCTGGCTGTTGAGCCGAAAAATCAAAGTCGTTCAAAAGAGTATTGTAAAGGAAACCACCACCCTGGCAGGTTCAACCACGGAGTCTTTAAGAAACATTGAGCTGGTGAAGAGCCTGGGGCTTGCAAATCAGGAGATCCAACGTTTGAACAATACCACCTATAAAATTCTCGACCTTGAACTCAAGAAGGTTAAGTATGTAAGAGGCATGAGTTTTCTGCAAGGAACGACTGTCAATTTTATACGAAGTGTGATGGTCGTTATTTTGTTGATCCTGATCTTTGATAGCGAGATATCGGCGGGTAAGTATTTCACTTTTCTCTTTTATTCTTTCTTTTTATTTGGCCCCCTGCAAGAACTAGGTAACGTGATCATTGCTTACCGCGAGGCTGAGGTGTCGCTCCTCAATTTCAATCGCATAATGAATCTGCCGAAGGAGCCGCGTCCGCAGAATCCCGTACCTGTCGGTCGCGTTACAACGCTTAGCTTTAGGAACGTTAGCTTCAAGCATCAGTCGGCTAGCAGCAATGCGTTGAATGAGATCACTTTTGACACGCACAACGGGCAAACCGTAGCTTTTGTCGGGCCCTCAGGTTCAGGAAAGACCACATTGGTAAAGCTTTTGGTAGGACTGTATCCCCCTAAGGAGGGCGTCGTATTATACAATAACATTTCAAGCACGAACGTGGACCTTGACCAGTTGCGTGAAAAAATTGGATTTGTTACCCAGGACACGCAGTTATTTTCGGGCACGATCCGGGAGAATTTACTATTTGTAAGGCCGGGCGCCTCCGATGAAGAATGTCTGATGGTTTTGCAGAAGGCTGCTTGTCAAACCCTCTTGGCGCGTGCCGACAAAGGTTTGGATACCATCATTGGTGAAGGTGGTGTTAAAGTTTCGGGAGGGGAAAAGCAAAGGCTATCCATCGCAAGGGCATTGCTCCGCCAGCCGGATATTCTGGTGTTTGATGAAGCAACATCCTCACTGGATTCTATTACCGAAGAAGAAATTACAGTGACAATACGCGAGGTATCGATAATCAAGGATCACATCACAATACTCATCGCGCACCGCCTGTCCACGATTATGCATGCTGATAAGATTTTCGTGTTGGAGAGAGGCCAAATCATCGAGTCGGGCAAGCACGAAGCGTTGCTGCTTGAAAAAGGATTATATTATGCGATGTGGCGACAGCAAATTGGTGAAAAGGAAAGTGTAGAAATTTAGGAACAATTTCCTAACACTAATTTAATCATAGGTTTTTCTGAATTTTTCAGTCGGAGCGTACTTTCATATGGATTTGTACAATGATTATTCACCAGCCCGTAACCTATGAAATCGTCATGCAATGCGTTCACCCAAAAGGATGTTAATTAACCATGCGATTCCATGTGACTACGAAAAAATCATTACTAACACATGAAAAAGACATTACCATCTATCTGGATAACCACCGTGCTATCGTTAACCTCATGCCAATGGTTTGAGGACCATGATCCGCAGGAGGAAATTTCAAAATTTACCCAAGTCGGCAGCATTGAGTTGACGGGCGGCGAGACGGCAGCGGAAATATCTGCCTTTGATCCGAAAACGAATCGGCTGTTCGTGGTCAATGCCGTGAAGTCGACCATTGATGTAGTGAATATGGAAGACCCCTTCAATCTGGTTTTTGAAAGTGAGCTATCTGTTGCACCATACGGCGCCGTTGCCAATAGCGTCTCCGTTAGTAATGGTTTACTCGCCGCAGCGGTTGAGGCTTCGCCCAAAACTGATCCTGGTAAAGTTGTCGTTTGGAATACAGAAGACCTGAGCGAAAGGGCAGTGATAACCGTTGGCTCGTTGCCGGACATGGTGGCATTCAGCCCTGATGGAAAGTACATTGTTTGTGCTAATGAAGGCGAGCCGAATGAGGATTATTCGATTGACCCTAAGGGGTCCGTTTCGATCATTCGCGTTCCCGGGTTTCAAGTATCTACACTTGACTTCTCATCCTTTACCTGGTACGCATCTTCGCTGAAGAAAAAGGGATTCAGGACGCCCGGACCTGAAGGCACTTCTTTTGCAAATGACGTCGAACCTGAATATGCCGCGATTTCGCAGGATTCACGGACCGCCTGGATAACGTTGCAGGAAAATAATGCCATTGCGAAGATTGATCTCCATTCAGCAAAAATCGAAACGATATTTCCTTTGGGATTTAAAGATCACCAGGCTTCTGGTAATGAACTTGACCCTTCAGATCGCGACGGTGGTGCGATGCTTGGCAATTGGCCGGTAAAAGGAATGTATCTTCCTGATGCGATCGCCATGTACAGATCTTCATCGATTCCATATTTGATTACCGCTAATGAAGGTGATAGCCGTTTGCGACCGACGAGTGATGATGCGCTTCCACCCCTGGAAGAGGGGGAGCTTTTTAATGAGGAAGAACGTGTTGCCGATGTAACGCTCGATTCGACAATTTTTCCCAATGCCTTGGAATTGCAGAGCAACACACAATTAGGCCGTTTGAAAATAACAAACACGCTTGGCGATATAGATGGTGACGGAGACTACGATGAGCTCTACTCTTTCGGCACACGATCCTTCACCATTCGAAATGGCTTTACAGGTCAGATTGTCTATGAAAGTGGTAGTGATCTGGAAAAATTTGTTTTTGAGAAGGCTGGCGCTCTTTACGATGACGGAAGAAGTGATGACAAAGGTGTGGAGCCAGAGTCTGTGGCCGTTGGCAGAATTGGATCACGTGTGCTGGCATTCGTTGGACTAGAGCGGGCAGATGCATTGGTCGTTGTTGACGTAACAAGTCCTTACTCACCGATCTATCTCCAGGTTTTACGCACTGGGGATGCGCCTGAAGGAGTTTTGTTCATCCCTGCTGATGAAAGTCCCAACCAAAAGTCTTTAGTTTTAACAAGCTGTGAAGGGGATGGCACTGTCCAGGTGTTTCAGCTAAGTGGCGAGGAGACGGACATGATTCAATAGTGCTCCAGGCGTTGCTGCTGATGTAACTTTCATCGGGTAATTGTCTCAAATTTTTGATGTAGACATCGCTAGGTCTTGTAGACGCTTGTTTTTCAGCGATCAGACGTTTAAATCGCCCTATTTCTGATCGTCTATAGTTTAATTGCCACGTAAGATATTGTCCAAAGTCAACCTCTTTCTTATTGTGCTGCGATTTATCTTTCCTCCATCAAGTTATGAGTCAATATTTCCGAAAAGTATTTCGAAAGCAGGGAATCAAAATTGCCCTATGTCTTGTCGCGTCACTTATCCTTGTTGACACCCTGCTCACGTATCGGTATAAGTCGACAATGAATCAAAATCTAACCACGCAGGACAGGCTAAATGAAATCGCCGCCCGCAAAGGCACGATCATCGCAGATCTGAACAACATAGATATGAGTCTGCGGGGATTTCTGCTGGTGGGCAATGAAGCGTTTGTGGAAACTTACCAAAAGATCAAAAGCCAGCACGGTCCTACAATGAAGTTCCTGGAGAACAGTCTTCCGGAAATTGGCATTCCTGCTACCTCGCTTTCAGAGATGACGAAGATGCTGGATAAGTATTTTTTGTTGATGGATCGGGTGATAGCCCTAGCCAGGGCAGGTAACCAGGACGACGCATTGAAGATCATTAAGGAGGATCACAGTCGGGCCGTATGGCAAACCTACATGAATCTTTCAGCAATTATTGATCCCGTAATCCTCGAACAAAAAGGTGCATCGCAGGACAGTTATAATTCCCTCCTTAAGATGAATCTGATCTTCCAGTTGGTTTTGTTTTTAATTGGAATTCCTACGTTGATATATACTATTGTCAGGCTGACGCGAGATGGATACAAGCGAACAGCCCTGTTTAGGCAACTGGATGTTCAGAACCGTAAACTTATTTTCGATTCCAATAAAGAAACGGATATCGACGATGAGAACCTGGTCATTAACGATATCATCCTGAATCTCAATAAGGCGGCAACCTTCATAAAAGCTATGGCCAAGGCAGATTATGATGTTGAATGGGAAGGTTTCACCAAAGCCAATTCTGATACGAACAAGCACAACATTTCCGGTGAGTTATTGATGATGCGTGAAGGCATGAAGCAACGGCAGGGTGAAGCTGTCCGTCAGCAATGGGCAAGTAAAGGCCTTAACAGGGTTGCTGAAATAATCCGCGATCATCAGACGAATTTTCAAATACTTTGTGAAAGTACGCTGGCGTTCCTTGTAAAATACATTAAGGCACAGCAGGGCGCTCTTTTCGTTATCAACGACGAAGAGGATGGAGACACCCACCTTGAATTGATAAGCTGTTACGCGTTTGATAAAAAGAAATTTATCTCAAAAAGGGTAGAGATCGGAGAAGGGGTTCTGGGACAGACTTTTCTGGAAGGCGAACCTGTATACCTTACCGAAGTACCGAAAGATTACATCAAGATCACCAGCGGGCTGGGCGAATCAAATCCGAGATGCCTTACCATATATCCTTTGAAGCAAAATGAAGCCGTGGTAGCGGTTATCGAAATCGCCTCATTTGATGTGCCCGATCAATACGTCAAGGAGTTTTTAGCAGGTGCCGCTAAATCGCTTGCAGCGTCCATCGTTGCTATTCAAAGTAGTGTCAGGACAAGGCTGCTTCTCGAGAAAGCGAATCAACAAACCGAAGAGCTGCGCTCTCAGGAGGAAGAGATGCGTCAGAATATGGAAGAACTGGAAGCCACGCAGGAAGAAATGAAGCGCAGGGAGGTTGACGTCAAAGACTGAAGGACATTAATTCTGCCGGTAACGCCGATCCTTTATTTGTAGCTACCACGTTGCATGCCCTGAGCGGATCGCTATGATTTTTCATTGCGCGTTGAGCGCTACCTTTTTGGTTTTCAGCTTCTCTTTCCATGCGAATCCTTGCGCCTTCAATATACAGGTACACACATGCCTGGAGCCCGATTCCCACGTTTACCAGCTCGCCAGCGATTCAAGATTAACGGTGAGTGGCCGGGCATAACAGCCGGAACTGAATGCGCGCAAAAATTAAATATTTCCATAAGCCGCTGCGTGGTTTCTAATGACAATCTTTACAGGTAAGCAAAAATGCGCTAATTTGAATTCGCGGGAAACCATCGTGAATCATTAGCGAAATAAACGGGAATAAACTTATGCGCCATACTTCGAAAGCCCAGATTCTGCTGATCATTGCTTCATCTCTTATTTGTTTCTCTTGCAATTCCGACCGGGAGCGGCAAACCGCTTTAGATTCGCTCGCATTTCAACTAAACAAGAAGCGCGTTCTCCTTCCTAATGGCTGGTCTTTAAGTCCGGCTGGGTTGACTTATCCTTTGGGAGATTTTCCCATGAATCTGGTAGTATCACCTTCGGGGAAATTTATTGCCGTCACCAATAACGGGCAGAGCCGGCAAACCATTATGTTGCTCGATCCTATTACAGAAAGGATCATTGACGAAGTTGAAATCAAAAAATCATGGTATGGACTGGCCTTCAATAAAGAAGAAACGCGATTGTATGCTTCTGGCGGAAATGATAACATGATTCTGATTTATAATACGGGAGATTCGCGGCTTGAGAAGCTGGATTCTATTTTGTTGGGCAAGCCGTGGCCGGTGAAAATTTCACCTACAGGGCTAGCCATTGATGACGAGGCGGGAAAATTGTTTATTGCAACGAAAGAAGACGGAGCGCTGTATATCGCAGACCTGAATACCAAAAAATTGGAGCGAATACCCCTGGGTCACGAAGCGTATGCTGTGATGCTGAGCCCTGATCGAAAAATATTATACGTTACGTTGTGGGGTGGTGATAAGATTGCGGTAATAGATCCGGACAGTAAAAAAATAATTTCTTTGATACCCGTAGGAAGTAATCCAAACGAGATGACGATTTCAAATGACGGGAAATATCTTTTTGTTGCTCATGCCAACGACAACGCCGTATCTGTTGTCGAAACTTCTACGAATAAGGTGATCGAGATATTCACAACGGCTCTTTTTCCGGAAGCATTGGCAGGTAGCACGCCCAACGCGCTGGCACTTTCGGACGATCAAAAAAAATTGTACGTCGCCAATGCTGATAATAATGCTCTGGCAGTTTTTGATGTTTCCGAGCCCGGTGACGGTAAGGGACTTGGATTCATACCAACAGATTGGTATCCCACATCCGTAAAAGTTTGGAAGGGGAAATTATGGGTTACGAACGGCAAAGGTGCCAAGTCCATGGCCAACCCAAAAGGTCCGAATCCTTACGAAAAAAGCACCAACGAAACGCAACACATTGGAGGTCTTTTTAAGGGTACGCTCAGCATTATTGACGAGCCTGATGCGGAAACATTGAAAACGCTTTCCTCGGCTGTATACAAGAACTCCCCTTACACAAAAGAAATTGAAAAATCAGCCGAAGGCGAAAAGGGAAATCCAATCCCTCGCGATTCTACGGCCGTCAGCCCGATCAAATATGTTTTTTATATTATTAAGGAAAACCGCACCTATGACCAGGTGCTCGGTGATATATCAGCAGGAAACGGAGATTCATCGCTGTGCCTTTTTCCGGAAAGGGTAACGCCGAATCACCATGCGCTGGCGAAAGAGTTTGTGCTGCTTGATAACTTTTATGTCAATGCTGAAGTGAGCGCGGATGGACATAACTGGTCAATGGCTGCGTACGCCAATGACTTTGTTGAGAAGACGTGGCCAACAAGCTATGGTGGCCGGGGTGGATCTTACGATTACGAAGGTACCCGCGAAATTGCCTATCCGAAAGATGGCTTTATCTGGGACTATTGTCAACGCGCCGGTGTAACGTATCGAAGCTATGGAGAATTCATTGTCGATGGCAAGGCCACCTTAAAATCATTGGAAAATCATTTTGATAAGGATTTTCCGCAGTACGACCTTGATATCACTGACCAGGTGAGGTTTGAAAAATGGAAGTTCGATTTTGACTCGCTGTTGACGCTCAATGCCGTTCCTCAACTTAGCACCATCCGGCTGCCAAACGATCATACCGCAGGTGCGCGCGTGGGGATGCCAACGCCGCGGGCGATGGTGGCAGAAAACGACCAGGCCCTGGGACGGATTATCGAGCACCTGAGCCACAGCAAGATTTGGAAAGAGTCCGCTGTTTTCGTGCTGGAGGACGATGCGCAAAACGGGCCCGATCATGTCGATGCGCATCGTTCGCCTGCATTTGTCATCAGTCCGTTTGCCAAAAGAAATGTGGTTGTAAGCCGGATGTACTCCACGGCGTCAATGCTTCGCACAATGGAACTTATCCTCGGCCTGCCTCCGATGAGCCAGTATGATGCTGCTGCCACACCTATGTGGGAATGCTTTACTTCCAGTATTGATTTAAGATCATTTGACGCACGGCCAGCACAGTACGATCTGAAAGAAATGAATGTAAAGATCAGTAGTATATCCCGCAGGTCGCAAGAATTTAATTTAGAAGTTATGGATGCGGCCCCAGATCTTGAATTCAGTGAGGTAATATGGAAAGCCGTCAGAGGACTTGACAGCGTAATGCCCCCGCCTGTGCGAAGCGCATTCATCAAACCCTTTGAAGACGGGGATGAGGACTAGCGCCT
The DNA here is from genome assembly GCA_031400145.1 of Chryseolinea sp. Classification (GTDB taxonomy): domain Bacteria; phylum Bacteroidota; class Bacteroidia; order Cytophagales; family Cyclobacteriaceae; genus Chryseolinea. The sequence goes on from JANNPM010000416.1 coordinate 8,753, forward strand.
TATAGTTGTTAACACATGAAATGGCCATGCACCCCGTTCACCCAAAGGGATGATAATTTGGTCTGGCCATTCCATGTGACAACTAAAAACAATTATTAACACATGAAACTGTACATCAAATATATGGTCAGTCTACGCTGTAAAATGATTGTGCGGGAGGAGTTGAACAAGCTGGGGCTGCACAACACTGCGCTGGATCTCGGAGTCGTAGAGATCACCGAAGAAATTTCAGCCGATCAGCGGCAGCAGCTAAAAAAAAATCTTAACAGTTCTGGTCTTGAGCTACTCGACGATAAAAGGAGTATCCTTATTGAAAAGATTAAAACCGTTATTATTGAAATGATCCACTACAGTGACGAAATACCGAAAGTAAACTACTCCGATTACATCAGCGAAAAACTGAATTATGACTATTCCTATCTTTCCAACATTTTCTCCGAAGTGAAGGGGACAACTATTCAGCATTTCATAATAATGCACAAGATCGAAAAAGTAAAAGAACTCCTGTTGTATGATCAGTTAAACCTTTCTGAAATATCTTTCAAGCTTCACTACAGCAGTGTGGCGCACTTATCTAATCAGTTCAAGAAGATTACTGGTCTATCTCCATCCTTTTTTAAAAAGCTCGGAAGGACAAGAGCTGAAAATCTCGAGGACGTTTAAACCCGAAGACGGCCTGTTACCTCTTCAGATTGTAGTCGTTTCTCCGAATACCCAATCGTACCCATTTAGACACCACGGCAGTTCAAAATTGTGGGAGTCGGCTCGCGAAGCGAACCCCTGCCGGTTTCTGCCCTCACAATCCAAGCCATCAAAAGACGCCGGTTACCACCCCCCGCAAATATCAAATTAAGGTTATACGGAAAACCTCAATCTGAAGAAAATGCGACACTTAATCATCAAAAAGTTAAAGCACTTACGGGCGGCAATACAAAAAACATTCGAATTTTTGGTTGCACCATAGATAGAAATTCTAACTCCCACCAGCTCGCATTGTATGACACTTTTCGATGAGCTTATCTTGCGTATCGGGGATAGACGATATAATTCAAAATCTAACCCTCTTCCACGCAAAGCCCGCAAAGACAGGCAAAGATCCGCAGAGATTACACTCTTCATTCTTCACTTCGCTATGTATTTCCCGCCCCACCTGTGGAACGGCGGCAGATTTTTGTCTAAAGGTTGACTGTGATTTAGAATGCCTGGACCCAGAACCTTAAACAAATGTTGGGAACGTGCTTGGAATGCTATTTGATCTTCCTCCAAAAACAATAAAATAACTTATGGAGAATAATGCATCAAAGATCAAAAACCTTACGCATCAGGAGGCCATTGATAAATTTAAAGAGCTCGTCAAGCACGAGTCAACATGTTTATTTACTACACGTCTTACGCAGCTTCCGCTTACCACCCGGCCCATGGCAGTTCAAAAAGTATGTGACCAGGGAAATTTCTGGTTCATAAGCGCGTCAGATAGTGATAAGAATAAAGAGATTGCCGCAGATCCCAGAGTTCAGTTATTTTTTCTCAATACACCTAATTATGAGTTCTTGTCCGTCTACGGCAAGGCGAGCATCAGCCGCGATCGTGAAAAAATCGAGGAGCTTTGGAGCGATATTGCCAAAGCGTGGTTTCCTGAAGGCAAGGAGGATCCGAGCGTTACCATCATTAAGGTTGAACCCGAAGAAGGTTTCTACTGGGATACTAAAGACGGGAAGCTGGTTTCAATGATCAAAATTCTGGCTTCAGCAGTTTCCGGTAAAACACTCGAGGAAGGGGTGGAGGGAACGATTTCGGTGCGATAGTAATGTCATGGCTGCGTGGAAGAGCTCATAGCGGGGTTGCCGCGAGCACTGGTGAGTTATCGTATCATGCCGAAATTAAGTCCTAATGATACCCATATCTGATTAATGGGGTTTGTTTTTGCCAACGAATGGTTTGATGCCGTCGTTGACACCGGCATACCCACACCACTTTCAGTAAAAAGGTGTATGAATTTATTTCTTGTATTTTCCATCTGGTATTCAAAACCTGCCCCAAAGCGGATTTGTGTGCTCGCGGTATTTCCGAGGAAGGGAGCATTGTCTCGCATAGAGGCATCCGACTCACTTTGGTTGGGGAGATAGCAACCATAGTACTTAACGACGTGATAGCTAATGTCGGCGACAATGTAGGGCTCTATTGTATGATATTTACCCTGCTTAAGTCTCAGAACATAGACATTTGCGGACATTCCGCCTTCGAGCAGGTCGAAATCAAATGGCACGGACGAATCCGAATAGTAAAGGCCGGCATATCCCTTTAACTTTCCTTTTTCATTGGAGATGACGCTTCCAATCTTTCCCCCGATAAATGGAACACAAAGTCCCTGCAGGTTTCTGATGTTACTTTTAAGGTACAATACTGGTACGCCCACAGCAATTTCGTAGCCGATATAAACAGGATTTTGGGGCCGGGCGAAATTTATTTTGTCTTTATTCGCATCTTTTGTGGTATCCACAACCGGCTGAGTCTGGGCATTGGCAAGGTCATTTTGCATAATTGTACCGATGAATACAAGCAGGATAAGGGTGATGGTGGTCCTTTGGTTAGTTCGGTTCGATGGCGCCATTTCAGGGTGTTATTGTTATGACCTAAAGATGGTATTCTCGTGATCCAGAAAAATCAGAATAGCCTGATTTTAAAATATCAGAAGGTTCAGGGTTTTTATGGCGACTAAATGGTAAAATAACGGTTCCGAAGCTTCTGAGCGTTAAAAGGAATCTCGTGAGTTCAGCCCTTTTCGCAGGGAAAGATATCAGAGAAATGCTGAATTACAGGCATTAATCCCCGTTCAGATGACAATGAGATTGTTCTTGATAGCGTACTTCACGAGTTGAGCGGTATTTTTAAGTCCGAGTTTGTCAAGGATATGCATTTTGTGCGTATCCACCGTCTTGATACTGATGAAAAGCTCATCGCCTACTTCCCTGTTACTTTTTCCATTTGCTATGAGCGCAAGCACCTCTAACTCCCTTTTAGTAAGGTCTGTGAGCGTGAGTTGCTTCTTCGTCTCATGAGAAGTCCTTTCTTTTATGTAAAAGTCTTCGAATATCAACTTGGTTACCGCTTCGTTGAAATATTTTTCTCCCTTGTTGACTGCTCTTATCGCATCGATCAACATCGTTTTTTCACAGTCTTTCGGCAGATAGCCATCGATACCCGATTGAATGCCAGCGGAGACAAATTCCTTTTTTACTTCACCGGACAACAAAATGACTTTGATCGAATTATTCCGCTCCTTAATCCAGCGCGTTGTTTCGATACCGGTCATTCCTTTCATGATGATGTCCATGATCACGATGTCGGGGTTCAGGGAGCTGAGTTTGTTGAGCAGGTCCTCGCCACTGGCAAGAGAACCCACTATCTGGACGTCGTCAAGCTGGTTTAGCATCATAGCAAGTGCATCCCGGACCATAGTATGATCATCCACTAATACCATTCTCATTTTATCTGATTTAGACATTGGCCAGCAGGTTGATTATATTTTCAATAAGGTTCTCGTCGTCAAATGGTTTGGTAAGAAAAAGGTCCGCGCCTGCGGCAATGCCTTTGCGTGCCGTTTCCCCATTTGTATCTGCCGTGATGATAATGATCGGCGTCAAGGGTTCAATACTTCCGGAGCGGACAAACCGGATAAAATCGAACCCATTCATTTCAGGCATTTCCAGGTCGGTAATGATCAAGTCGGGCTTGTCACGCTTGAATAACATGGTTGCTTCAATTCCATTGTAAGCAACGGATATCGTATAACCTTCCATCGTTAAGGTATCCGCGATATTGTCTGCCAGTACCTTTGTATCATCAATAATTAAAATTCGTATCATAAGTTTAACGGATCATCATTCCCGGGTTTACGCGATGGGTATAACCACTGAGAATACTGATCCTTCATCAAGTTTACTTGAAACTTCGATCGTGCCACCGAGGAGGTCGATAGCCTTTTTTACGATCGAAAGTCCAAGGCCTGTCCCCGGGATTTCGCCTGCATTGGCACCTCTGTCAAACGGTTCAAAAATCCTTTCCATATCTCCCGGGGCAATACCTATTCCGTCATCTTTTATATCAAAGGAAATGCTGCCATTCAGATCGTGTACATTAAGGTAAACAGTTGACTTGCCTGGCGAGAACTTTACGCCATTTCCTATGAGGTTGATAAATATGTTCCTAAGCAAGCCTTCATCAGTTTGAATTTCTTTTTCGGCGAATGACAGTGAACATTTCACTACATGTGATTTTCCGAAATAGCCTTCGATTTCGTCCTTGATATTGTGGCAGAATGCAACTATATCAACGGTTGATTTGTCAACACGAATCTTAACATCGTGTGTCTTGCCCAGCGTAAGCACATCTTCCAATAAGTGGGACATGTGATCCACCTGCTGCAGGACGGTGTTAATCTTGTGATCTATTGATTCTGCCGTAAGTCTGTTCTTATAGCGCTTAATATGGTTAACAGACAGCCGTATCGTTGACAGAGGTGTCCTGAACTCGTGGGATACCATTGATGCAAAACGGGTTTTGACTGTCGATAATTCTTTTTCCCTGGCCAGCGCGATGTTCAGCTCTTCCGTCCGTAACATCACCTTTTCTTCAAGCGATCTACGGTGCTCTGTTAACTCCGTGATGTCCTGACCCACCGCAATGATGCCAACTATTTCGCCCTGGGAATTCCTTCTAGGCGTGGCACTCAGCAAGAGGATGTTATTGTCTCCATTTTTTTTGGTGATCTGAAATTCTTCGTGCGTTAAATGGTTGTCCTTTAGAACAAACTGGATTTTTTTGTTGGCCTCATCTCGTTTCATTGGTTCAACAATAAAGCTTACGAGCTCTTTGCCAAAAATGTCATTTTTTTCATATCCGGTTGTGATGATGGCGTGATTGTTCCACTCATTTACCAACCCTTTTGCATCTACGCCCAGGATTATTGCATTTGCGTTTTCAATAAGGTCTGACAAATCACGGGCAATGTTAGTGATCTTGCTTTGGTATTCCTTGTGCGCCGACATGTCTGTCTGAACGACGACGCATCTTGCTAATTTATTTGAGTCATCAAACACCGGATTAATAGTATTTTTAACCCAGAATGGATTACCTGATTTCGTATAATTCAACACTTCCTCATCTATTGATTCGTGGTTTTGTATCCGCTGTGAAATGCGTTCCATCGCGGCGTTATCGGTATCCGGTCCCTGAAGAATTCTGGTGGTTTTTCCCATAACTTCCTGCAGGGTGTATCCTGTTCTCTTCACGAAAGCATCGTTAACCCATTCAATTTTCTCTTCTCCATCGGTTATGATAACAAGGTTATCTGTTTTGCTTGCCACCAGGGAGAGGCGTTCAATTTCAGCCAAGGCGATCATCCGATCGTCTATGTCCTGCATGGTGCCGATCATTCGCACGGGTTTCTCCTGATCGTAAACAACGTAAACCCGGTCATAGATGTACTTATAGCTGCTACTTGCACATTTAAACCGGTATATTCCATTCCAGTTGGTGTTGCGGTTAGCAAGCGTATCGCACAACTCACGCAGTACATCACTCTTATCCGCCGGATGGATCTTGTCCGCCCACATGTCGTAAGTGTTGCCAATGTTGTGATTTTTGTATCCAAAGAGCGTTGTCAGACCATGATTCCAAACCATGGTATGACCATTCTGGAGATCGCAATCGCGGATCGCCTCATTGGTAGCTCGTGTGAGTATCTCGAACTTTTGATTTGCCTCTTCAAGTTTTTTCTCGAGACTCAGGATCGTTGCATTCCGCTCGAGAACTAGCGGAGAAGTGCGGTTAATGTGTTTGACTTGGTTCATGCGTGTTCTTATTTTGGCTAACGAAAATCTTACTCTGACCTTCGGTTAAATTTATTCACGAATTACAGGAGAATCCCGATCGTGACGCTCTCTGGTAAGCGTTCTTATCTTACTCGATGTAAGCGGCTTGGATATAAAGTCGTTGACTGAGCTATACGCTTTTGATTTGGCAATATCATCCAGATCAATGGAAGATGTTAGCATAAATACCCTGACTTTTTTTTGAAGAAACACCGGTAGCTTTTGGAACTCATCCAGGAACTGCCAGCCATCCATTATAGGCATGTTGATGTCCAGAAAGATTACATCCGGGATTTTGTCCGGTGAAGCGTTAACCATATTCCGCAGGTAGACAAGAGTCTCCTGCGCGTTCGTGTATGCTTCAACGATAAAATTGAATTCCCGCATAATCAGCTTCGTGTTAATCATATTGGTTACCGGATCGTCGTCGACCAGCAAGATCCTTTTACAAATTTCTTCAGCTTCCATAGTTAATTGGTAGAAACACTTTAAATGTTGAGCCCCGGTTGACCGTACTTTTTACCTCCACACGACCGCCGAGAGATTCCACTTGTGTTTTTACGAGCGTGAGGCCTATTCCTTTGCCCGGTATGGCGTCGCCATGAAATCGTTTGTACAAACCAAAAAGTTTTGATCCATTTTGCTTCAGATCGATTCCTCGGCCGTTGTCCTCAACAGATAGGCAGGCGAAGGCTGCTTCCCGTGTTGTGCGAATATGAATTCGTAGCGGCGTTTCAGGACGTCGGTACTTAATAGCATTTGAAACAAGATTATACAGAATGCTATAGAGATAAGGTTTTATAGTTTTAACCTCCTTTATCCTGGAGAAATTACTCGTTATGGTAGCATCACTTTGGAGTATCTCCGTTTCCAGTAGTTGAAGAATCTGGAGGAGTTTGTTTTCGAAATAAACATTTTCCGTTTCCACCAATGCCGCCTTTCGAGCGGCGACGATCAAATTGATATCTTTAACTATTTGGTCAAGATTCTCGGCCTCTCCGGCGATCAGCTTGATCAATTCACTGTTTTCTGCCTGATCGCATCCCATAATACTTGTGATACCGATGATCTTTGCAATTGGCGCCCGGAGATTGTGGGAAACTATGTACGAGAATTTCTGCAGGTCCTGGTTTTTGTTCTGTAGGTTTTCAATGAGCGCTAAGGTTTCCTTTTGCAGTCTCTTCTGTTCCGTGATATCGATCAGCATGTTGATAAAGCCCGTGGGAGATCCTTCTGCATCAAAGGTCGGACTGGGATGAGTAACCACGTTTCTTTTGGTGCCGTCAGGCCGTTCAATGATTATCTCCGCTCCGGGGACCGCGCTGCCGTCTTTGCTTGCGAGTGCCATCGGGCTCTCGTGGAAGGGAACATTAACACCTTGTTCATCAAATATTTTAACAGCGCCGCACCATTTATCTTTTCCGATCTTCGGCTCGCGGGCCCACAGTTCCTTTGCTGCTTTATTATAAAGCGACAAGAAACCACCAGCGTCACAGGTGTATACTGCAATCGGCAGGTCTTGCACCAGATCTTCGTACTGCTTCTTGGTGTTCTCAATTTTTCTACGCGTAAGGATCTGCTCAGTTACGTCCACCGCGAAGAAGAAAACGCCTTCTACCTCGCCGGCTCCATTCCGGTATGGCTGACACACGTAATCCCAAAACACCTCCGTAAGTTTCCCGTTACCTTCGCGGTCAAACCATAGAGAGACCTGCTTTCGCCGCACGGTTTTACCTGTCCGGTATACCTTGTCCAGCAACTTGTTCAATCCTTGTGATTTCAATTCCGGGAATGCATCGCCGGTGGTCTTGCCGATAATGTCCTTCCGTCCTGTAAACTTCAGAAAAAGTGGATTCGCCATTTCGTAAATATGCATTGGACCCCTGACGAGGCTAATGGCTGCGGGCGCATCGAGAAACAAGTCAATGAGCCGCTGCTGTTCGCTCTGTATTGATTGCTCCAGTCTTTTTTTCTCCGTGGCGTCCTTCGCTGTACAATACATAACCTTTTCAACCGCATCCCATCGGGCGGACCACAACAGCGGCACGATCTTACCGTCTTTGCGCACGTACCTGTTCTCAAACATTGTGACTGCGTTACCGCGGAGTATGGAAGCGGCCACTGCTGTGGTAGCCGACACATCTTCTGCTAAAACCATGTCGATGTATTTTTTGCCTATCAGCTCTGAGGACGGATATCCCAAAATCGCCGTCGCTGCCGCACTGAGGTGTACAAATCTCCCTTCTTCATCCATTGTACAAATCACGTCCGGAGAGTTGTTATCGATATTTAATAGCTCCGCTTCAACTTTTTGTTGCTTCCGGTCCTTCTTATATTTCTTTATTAAGCCCGCTATCGCGATGGGAAGCCGTTGCAAGCGGTCTTTTAGTAAATAATCATCGGCTCCGTACCGCATGGCTTTAACGGCGAACTCTTCTGATACCGTGCCTGTCACCAATATGAATGGAATCTTCAGCTGAGATGCTTGCAACAAATCAAGTGCTTCAAGCGAAGTGAACGAAGGAAGCGTGTGATCGCTGATAATTAAGTCAGGCGTAAATGTTATCAGCGCTTCTTCATAAGCAACTCTCGAATCGACCACTTTGATTTCTGCTGCCATATCCGACTTTCGCAGGAGATAGGCAACCTGATCGGCGTCAGCTGATCGATCTTCAAGGTGAAGTATCTTTATTCTTGATTCTGAAGTTTTCATGCATTTAACACAACGGGTGAATAAGTTTAATTTGGCGGCTGATTAAGCATGACCCAATACATTCCTAAGTGGGAAACGGCATCCATAAAACCTGCAAAGTCTACCGGCTTCACCAGATAGCTGTTTGCTCCTAATGCATAACATTTTTGTATATCAGGGTTTTCCTTTGATGATGTCAGTATTACGACAGGGATTTTTTTTGTTAAGTCATTTGCCTTTATCCGTTCAAGTACCTCTAATCCGTCCATTTTGGGCATTTTCAAATCCAGCAAGATCACCTTGGGTTTCTCATCAATATCGCGGCCTTCGAATTGTCCCACCCCAAACAAGAAGTCCAGCGCTTCGACGCCATTCTTTAAATGGATCACACCATTAGTGATCTTATGTCGCTTTAGGGCGCGTTTGGTCATCTCCGCATCGTGTTCACTGTCTTCAATCAAAAGAATTTCGACAATTAAATTTTCCATATCCATCTATTGAGTAACTATTTTCATTTTTGCAGGAGGATACATCATTAAAATTTTTCTATTGGAAGTCTGAAATAAAATGATGCGCCGGCACCTTCAGTCGCTGTTGCCCAAATCGACCCCCCATGCTTTTGCACGATACGTTGAGCGATGGCAAGCCCCACACCAGTCCCTTCAAATTCACTTTCGAGATGAAGCCGTTGAAATACGTTAAAAAGCTTATGCACATAGTTCATATCGAAGCCTACCCCGTTATCCCTTATGCAAACGGTGATTGAATCATCTTCTGTGGTTGCACTGACGTCTACCTGAGGTGAAGCGCTTTTAGCGGAATACTTTATGGCATTCGATAGCAGGTTGATCACCACGTGACCCAATAGCGAAGCGTCGGCCATCACCTGTGGTAGTGGGTGAATCGTTACCGTCGCATTGTTCTGGAAAGACAAATTGATTTCAGCCAGTGCAGCGTTAGCCAGCTTGTTCATATCCACCACGGCCTTCTTTAGTTCCTTTCTTCCAAGTCGCGAAAAGGTGAGCAGGTCATCAATCAGAGAACCCATTCTTTGAGCGCTTTTTTGTACGTTCGTCAGCAGTCGGTTGCCCTCAACGTCCAAAACGGCTCCAAAATCCTCTTCAAGCATCCGGGCATAACCATCGACAGCCCGCAAAGGCGAACGCAAATCATGTGACACTGAATACGAGAACGCTTCAAGTTGTTGATTAACGACTTCAAGTTCCTTTTTTTGAGCAAGGAGTATCTCCTCATTCTTTTTATGTATAGTGATGTCTGTGACAAATGTGATGGTGTATACCTGTCCTGCGGAGTCATATTGGTTAACACTAATTTCTATCGGAAATTTCCTTTCGTTGTGGTCAGAGCCTAACGATTCTTTGCGATAGCTGTTTGTGGTCCTGTCTTGTAACTGTAGCTCGTCCTCCGTGCTGGGCCTGATCAATCTGTCGATGCCGGTGCCCAGAAGCGCATCTTTTTCGTAGCCAAACATCTTTTCAGCAAATGGATTTACCATGACAATCTCACCTGTTAATCTGGCGAGCACGATTCCCTGTGTTCCGTGCGAGAATATTCCGGACATGAGCAGCTGCTGATTTCTGGTTTTTGTTTCCCGTCTCAGAAACCGAAGTATAAAGTAACCGCTGACACTCAGGCCTACCAATGCATAGGCGCGTGTTATTAAGACCGTTTTAAACATCTCGTCATCCACGCGGGCGAATGAGATGCCTACAAATATGAGCGCAAGTATGACCGCAATTATCACATTGCTCCGTTCGCGGGATAACAAGGCAAGCAGCACGCCGATTATATACCCGGAGGAAAGAAGTACCTTTTCCGTAAAGAAGAGTTCCAGTAGCCCGGTAGATACAATTATGATGAAGCTTGCCTTGCTGACCAGATCAATAGAAAACGGATATTTGTCACTGCTGCCGGAATTCATATTTCGTCATTTGGAGCTGAGTTAAATTCCTTTATTATTCCGACCACCTTGTCGAATTCGTGAGACTTGTCAAGGAAATGATTAGCGCCGAGAAAAAGGCACGTGTTCCGGTATTGGTCTTCTGCGAGGTTCGTAAGCATTACAATCTTCAGATCTGCGTACTTCCTCCTCAGGTCCATTAAAAGGTTGATACCATTTGCCTTTGGCATATCACTCTCCAGGTGAATATCCAGAATGACAACATGAGGCCTCTGCAGCCTTACAAGGTCTAGCGCAGAGGCGATGCTCGAGGCATTTCCGCTGTATTCAATGCCTTCCAGCTCACCCAGCATTTCCTTTAGCCTTTCAGCGATAATGGGGGAGTCATCCACTGTTACTATTTTTACCCTGTTTTTTACCATGTTGCTCTACCGCACGCGGGGACGGATGTTTGGACTTGCAATGAACATACTTCCTTTCGTCTGAAGGATAGGGCTAAAGATGAAAATCACGTAATGGTTTCCATTACAGTTACCTATTTATGGGGGGGTGGTCAGACCAGCCCGTTGTCGATGGCGTAGCGGGTCAGCTCTGCATTATTTTGCAGACGCAGCTTTTCCAGAATCCGTGCGCGATACGTGCTGATTGTATTGACACTTAACGATATTTCCTCCGCAACCTGAGATACCGTCCTTCCGGCTGCCATGAGCTGAAGTACTTGCATCTCCCTGTCTGAAAGTAACCCAAGAACATCGTTATCTCCTGGTGACCCCGACTGTTGTACAAGCTTTTCAGCAATTTCGTGCGAAACATATTTTTTTCCAGTCAACACTTTCTTTAGAGCGATTAACAGTTCATCCGGCGAGCTCTCCTTACTTACAAAACCGGACGCACCTGCCTTGAGTACGCGCAAGGCATACTGATCTTCTGATTGTGCACTTAGCATCAGTATGGGCGTCTTCACTCCATCGGATCGCATCTGTTTAAGGGTGTCGATGCCGTTTCTTCCGCGCATTGAAATGTCAAGTAATATTGCATCCCAGGTTTCTCTGCTGACCTGCTCCAGCACTTCGTTGCTATTGGTCGCTTCTGTGACTTCAGCCAGCGGATATTCGCCCATTAGTAGCTGCACGAGTCCTTTTCGTACAACTGCATGATCATCGGCAACAAGTATTTTCATGTTCAGCTATCGGGTTTGTTCAAAGCTAGTGGAATCTTTAACATCACCTTTGTTCCCTGGCCAGGCATGCTTTCGATCCGTAATTCTCCACCCATCATGGCCGTCCTTTCCCGCATACCAATCAGGCCCAGCGTTGCTTTACGCTTTGCTTCGTCAAGATTAAATCCCTGTCCGTTGTCACTGATACACAGGGTGAGGAATTCTTTTGTTTGTGTCATCACGGCCTGCACATTTGTCGCCTTTGCATGGCGAAGGATATTCGTTAGCGTCTCCTGATAGATTCTGAATATTCCGGTCGCGAGACCGCTTTCCACCGTGATATCGCCCTCTTCTGATTTGAAGACACAACGGATATCGTTATTCTTTTGAAATTCGCTGCTCTGCCATTCGAGCGCTGGAACAAGGCCGAGGTTATCAAGGACACCCGGTCTGAGATCGCTTGATATGCGTCGGATGGTTTTTACAGTATTATCCATCATAGAGATCATGTTGCTTAGCTTATCATGAACCGATTTTTCAGATGCCGGAATCTTTTTTACAAGCCAGGATGCGTCCATTTTCAGGCATGTGATCTGCTGGCCCAATTCATCATGGATTTCGCGCGATATTCTTGTACGCTCTTCCTCTCTTACGTGCTCCACATGTGCTGTTAGCTTCTTTATTTCGTCAGTATAGGCCAAAAGATTCTGCTCTCGTTCTACACGAAGGGTGATATCAATACCGACACCAATAAGGTAGTCCTTGTTGTTAAAGGAAATTTTATGGCCACTAAAATGATAAGGCACCTTCTTTCTATCCTTTGAATAGAAATGAACAGTCAGCTCTTTGCTACCTTCTGCAAACAAGGTCTCCATTACTCCAGGAATCAATTTTTTCTCATTCTGGTCGTAAAAATCTAAAGGATGCATGTTTGCTATCTCGGTGGAGCTATATCCCGAGATGGTTTCAAGATTCTTATTCCATCTGGTAAATATTCCATCCCTGTCATAGAGATAAAAGATTCCCGGTAAAGAGCTGATGAGCGCGTCTGTAAACTTCTTTTCGTTCAGTATTTGTTGTTCAGCCTTTTTTAGCTCTGTAATATCATGGCTGGTACCCGCCGCTCTGACAGGAACCCCCCGACCATTCCGAATGATTTTCCAACACTCTTCTATCCATTTAACAGTACCATTTCCGCATACAATACGATGCTCCGATTTGTTTGGCTCATCGTTATCGAAGGAGTTGGCGAATCGTTTTTTTACTACCGCGAGATCCTCAGGATGAACGTAGGTCAGAACGGTCGAGATGGTCAAAGGGTCTTGCGTGAACTTGACCTCGAAAATTCTATATGTTTCCGTTGACCATGTTGCGCATTCCGTATGCAGATCTATTTGCCAGCTTCCAACTTTTGCGATAGCCTGTGCTTCCAGCAAACACGCCTCACTTTGCTCGAGAGAAATGTTTGCTTCAGTTAATTGCTTTTTAGCAAGATTTAATTGCTGAACTATATCGTGGTGTTCGAGAGAAAAGCGAATGGTCTGATCAAGTGTCTTGCTTTTTATCTCCTCCTTGGAAAGCGAGTTTTGCGCGCCTTGCTGTAGCGCATTTGCCCTAAACTCATCATCCTTTGAATCGGTAACGCAGATTAATGCTCCGTCCGGGACCGATTTTCGCAACTGATTAATTGCTTCCAATCCGTCTTGTCCCTCTAAACCCAGATCAAGTATTGACAGTGTAATATTTTCCCCATGAAACTTCTCGGCGTCGACTGCAGATTTTGCAAACAGAAATGTGGCGCTGCGATACGAAGTCTGTTTGAGCGCATGTTTCACCATCGACCTGTCCTCCGGTGCATTTTCAATTAACAGAATTTTGATTTGACCGGTCATAATAACTACCTCCTGTTATTGCTGATGAAAAAGGGAGACCGTCGCTGCTCAGCATTGGCCTTCCTTGAGCCCGACGGAGTTTTTATGCCTGACAAAAGCCGGGATAATTTGATGTTTATGCCGCATTCGCGATAAAGGCCTGAGTAATACAAATCACCGTGAACATACATTTGTAGAGAAATTAAGCCAACGAGCGACACGCTACTGATTTTGGGACACGCAATACGGCCCTATCAATAGCAACAATAATTATTGAAAAAGGGTTTCAATCGCCTGTCTGTAACATCGCGCGCTCAGAAAAGGAGTCTTGACGCCGGTGATCGTCAAATGTGTCCGGATGACTGATTGCTGAAAGCATTTCCAGCATCGTTTGACATGGCATATAATTTGTAAAAATGAGTATTACAATAACTTTAATTATATGGCAGCCAAATCAAAGAGTGATAAAGATAAGCCTCGTCAAAAGCAACATCCGGATGATGGCCAAGGCTCAAAGGGAGACTTTGGGTCCGATGGCGATTGGGGTCAAACAAGCAAATCCGATAAGGACAGCAGCCCTGTTCCTGTCAAGAAGAAAGAAGAAAGATAATTAGCCCGTTGTTAAGATTGCGGCATCAAATGATGAAATTGAGCCAGAATTCTAAAGAGCAGTTAAGCATAATAGTATAGTATGTAGCCGAAAAATCGCCAGGTACTTTTTGTTTCCTCCTGGAGAAAGTTTTGTACCGTCCGCATAGATTGGGAGTTTAGCGATTGGAAATTCTTGTAAGCCTTGTTATATTAGCCTTCGAGCCCATTTATTTCTTACCACGGTAGGGAACGGATGGGTTTTTTATTAAAGCATCCATGCCGTTGACGCGCTAATAGCAATGAGGTCTTTCGCCCAAATACATAAAGTCATCAGGCTGCTTGCTGGCTTTCAAACTTTGGTGTTTGGTTTTCAACCGTCAACAGCGCAGGAAATAATTGCTATTGAAGAAATCAATAGCATATCCGGTAGTGTGACGGAGACCTTACCCTTTGACCGCCCGATACTTTTAAAATATCTCACGCGGGAAAGACTTCAGGTGGAATACATAGGACTAGTCCGGATTAAAAGGAAGGAAACCTCGCTATATTATAATGAATTGTTGTCAAGTCCGGGACAATTTGTAGCACATGATTCCGGGGATTATCCAAATGAACAGCTGAAGATATCGCAGACCGTGAATCTGACAGGTGCAAATAAATTTCAACTTAACATTTTCATACCCCCGCTGGACCCAAACAGATTCTATGATATTTCACTGTTAAGAAGGCCCACCTCCACGGAAGCTGAATTCTATTTTGAATTGTTTCAGATATATGTTGATGGCGGTGGGGTAAATGAACTGTTTACTGAGAAGCTAAGGCAGATCAATGACATTAAGAGACCGTTCCAGCATATCATAGACGAGGGTCCAAAGGCAGGGCAACTTGACTGGGAGCCACTGATCAATTTCTACGATACAAAATTGAAAGCACATTACGCAAGGCTTGCGCTCGCGGGTAAAGACGAAAAAGCCGCTACTGAATTAAAGTCCACTATCATCGAAGTCATCCGGAGTTTCAAGCCGACTGTGGCGGGCGAACCGGACCTCCTGATTTTTGGCCAGTCGCTTCGCCTGAGCACCACTTCGCTCAACTTCGACACGCGAACGTCTTTTTCAATAACACCCGATTTTGGATACATATACTATGGGTACCAGGGCGATTTTCAGGGTCTTGCTCCATACCTTGGAGCGCAAATTGAGTTTCGGTACTTCGATAAAGACATACCTTTTCGGCTTATTCAAAACAAAACGTGGCTTCACTACCTGTCATTTACAACAGGCCTTACGTTGACCTCTGTTGGCAAAGAGGGAAAGCGTGACGACTTTTTTTCAGGCAAATCATTACTTGCAGGGTTGGGATTCAGGTTGTCCAATGCGATAAGGATCACTGCCGGTGGAATTATGTATTATAAACTGGATTCAAATCCGGTTGTTGACGATAAGAAATTAAGTATAACTCCGTTTATGGGGATATCGATTGATCTGCGATTGAAGTCAGTTATAGGTGATTTAACGGACCTCGTGCCATGAATCGCAGGTAAGAGGCAGGGTTTCTCTGCGTTATCGGATTGTTAGTTGATACCATAGGGATAATATGAAGGAGAAAGTTCACGATCTGAATCAAAATCTGCCTGAGATATCCAGGGAGATCAGTAAAATGCTGGAGGAAAAATTTGGTATCTCAGGGTTGAGTATTAGCCAGATCCATTTCACCAAGAATCACAAATGTCCTCCAGGCTATATCCAGATATGTAAGTACTTCGGAAACGATCCTGTTACGAGCGAACCAATCATCAAGTGCAAATGCGTGAAGAAAAAAGAGGGAAAGTAACTATTTGGAAAAGGATACATGAAGGAAGCCACATACGTAATTTTACCAGCGAAAGGACTCCGTGCGGGGCGCGCTGAAAACGATCCGAATGTCAGGGATTTTCTCGAGTCTTTAATGGGTATTGGGAAGGTCTATACGCTTCGGTCCGGAAGACTTATCAAACCACTGCCGATAAAGGTAGTAGACTCTGTTAAGGACGACGGCGCCAAGCTTGTCAAACTGGATCCATCGAAGATATCGGATCTGCATTTGGCTTTTCCCGGTGTCCGGATCGTTCCGGAAGTGTTCTTCTATAAGGCAGTTGTGCCGCGACAGAAGATAGCCCCCGGTATTCAAAAGCAGACTACTGGAAGAGCGGTAAAGATCGCCGTTACCGGCGACGAAAATAAAGGCATCGGAGGTGCGCAGGTTATTGCCTTCACTGATTTCGAAAACAGGCAGGGTGCACAGGGTAAAACCAGTAGCAAGGGCGTTGCTAATTTGAACCTTCCGGTTGCAGCTGATACCATTGAGCGTCTTTACATTTATCCGGAAAGCGCTTATTGGCCATTTTTAAAAAGAAACATAAAATTGAGCGGTTCATTGCTGGAAGTTGCATTAACAGTCATCGAACCGGGTTATCCAGATGCGGTCAGATACTTTTATAGGAACGACACCCTCCCGCCCGTGGACAAGCCAGTCCGGGTTGGCGTTATAGATACCGGTGTGGGTGCTCATAAAGAAATAAACCTTGTGGGAGGCGAGTGCACCGTGGAAAATGAAAAATCAACTGATTATAC
Source organism: Chryseolinea sp. (assembly GCA_031400145.1). Classification (GTDB taxonomy): domain Bacteria; phylum Bacteroidota; class Bacteroidia; order Cytophagales; family Cyclobacteriaceae; genus Chryseolinea. Next base: position 25,472 of record JANNPM010000416.1, read on the forward strand.
AGATTACGATGGCCACGGTACCCACGTGGCGGGAATTATATCTTCCTTTGCAAGAACTGCGGAAAACAAACCTGCTATAGAAATACTTAGCTTCCGGGTATTTCCCAAAGACGGAGACGGTGCTTCGAATTATTCAATTGTAAAGGCGATTGATCGCGCCGTTGAAAGCGGATGCTACCTGATAAATATGAGTTTGGGGGGTGGCGATGCCGATGATGCCACAAAAGATGCCATTGCGGAAGCGCAATCGAAAGGTGTCATATGCTTTATCGCCACTGGTAATGACAACCGTGGTAGTGTGTCATTCCCTGCAAGCTACTCGCTCTCCCTTGCGGTAGGCGCCATGGGTCGAAAGGGCACCTTTCCAAAGGATGCTGAAGCCAATGATTCGATAAAATCTCCGTATGGCAAAGACAAGCAGAATTTTGTTGCATCTTTTTCCAATATAGGGCCAGAAGTAGATATGATCGGGCCTGGAGTAGGAATAGTAAGCTGTGCTCCGGGAGACCAGTATGCCGTTATGAGCGGAACGTCCATGGCCTGTCCGGCGGCCACGGGAATGGCAGCGCGGTTGTTAATGATTGAAGGTAAGATTATAAGTCAGCCACCAGATGCAAACAGGGCAAACAGCATGATTAAATTTCTTGGCACGAAGTTGAAGCTGCTGGGATTTGGAGCGGAGTATGAAGGACGGGGAATGATCAATGGTTAGCTTGGCGGCCAGCTACAGGTATTGAGCTAGCAAACTACCATGTTTCGTAAATGGATTTTCAGATTTAACGGCGAGGCAAGCAACGCTCATGGAATGGCACTTTTATCGGTGCTGGAAAGTTATTCCATAGAAATTCTTGCCAATGATATGCCACGGCTGCTGCTCGTTCGGGGTAGTGACGAGGTAATTGCATCCGTCAAAGGTCAGATAGATTCACGCTGGACGATCGCTCCGGAGAACTCCTCTTACCCGACACCTGACACGAAAAGAAAACTAACGTGAACCCGGGAGGGAAAGTAATTCACCTGACCTGGCTTTTCATCCTTACTTTGATGGCGAAGGCTTTCGCGGGATTCGTCTTGAAGATAAGGTCTAATTCCTGAGAGGTAAAGCCCATATTCGTTAACCGGGGGATTAATTGCGCCGCTATGCAGGTGTAAGGCTTATAGTGACCTCCAGAGGGTTCGCCTACATGGTACCATCCGGAATCTTGTGAGACCAGCACATGCTCCAATAGTTTTTCCGATTTCATGCGCTGCAGGTAACCGACATTGGCATCGACGGTTTCCGGACTTACCCCATCAAACGCCACCCAGCAATTTTGACGTGCAGCGTCAACGTGATACCTCATGTCGGTTTCATTTTGCGAATGAGTCCATACTCTGGCGGACGGGTCCACGCCAAGGTCCTTTAGTATTGCAACCTGTTCATTGGCTGCCGCACCGTTGCCGGTGTGAACGAGCATCGTCAGGCCAGTAGCCAAGTGTGTTAGCGCAGCAGCGGTGATTATTTTGCGTTGCGCTGCCGTGAGCGGTGCGGCATCTGTGCTGGTTTTGATGAACCCGGGCTTTATCCCTTTTCCTTCAATGCCCGCGTCAAACTCTTTCGTCCAACGTGCAGCCAGCTGCTCCGCAGTTTCCGTATAGACGTGCCGTGGGAGAAATCGTTCCTGGACGGCGCCATAGTAGCCTGTGTTTGTAATGATGTTTAATCCAGAGGCTTCACCAAGTTTTTTAAGCAAAAGCACATCCCTGCCAAGATAGGCGGGAGAGCAATCAATAAAAGTATCGCATCCGGTTTTCTTCAGGTCGATAAGGTGTGGCAAAGCTGTCTTATACACATCATCGGCATCATACCGGTCTTTGCTATACTTCTCGGCGCCGATAAAATCGGCAAGCACGTGTTCATGGGTAAGTGTAAAGCCCATGGCATCGGCATCTATGGGTCCGTTTACAGTCATTACTTTTTCTTTTGCTTCAGAATACGCTACGACATGCGGTAGCATTGCCATGCCACCGAGCGCAACAGCGTTTTTTTGAATGAATTGTCTTCGGGAAAACATGCGCGTCATTGAAAAGAGAAGTGAAAAGTGAATAGTGCGAGACCAGCGGCAGATGGTGTCATTTAATTCGTGCGCAAGGGCGTTTTTAACGTAAACTTAATTTGCCGGAGAGGTCACCGCCGGCGTGATCACAATGTTTCGGAGATCAATAGGTCCGTGGTCCCCCTGGAAGAAGATCGGACCTGGTTCGCCCTCTTTGCTGTCAAGAGCACCTCCGGTGATACCGGGAATCTCCTGATTGCTGATAACGGTTTTTCCATTCGCCACAACTGTCACCATCCGACCGATTAACGTTATATCATAAGTCTGCCATTCGCCTGCAGCCTTTGCAACCATTTCACCGGGGGCAAGGAACCCATAAATTGCTCCGAGGTAACCTTTCCAGGGCTCTTTGCCTTTGCTGTCTTCAATTTGGACTTCGTATCTGCCACGCAGGTAAACTCCACTGTTGCTACCTTTTACGTAACGGAATTCAACGTGCAACTTGAAATCGGTAAAGGTTTGATCACTTATTAAGTTTGATCCCGATTTCAGGCTTCGCAGCACACCGTTTTCGACCTTCCATTGATTTTCTCCTACCGTATGCCATCCCTTTAGATCTGTTCCATTGAAAAGCTTTATAGCTTTCCCCCACACCGGTTCGCCCTGGCGCTTCAGTAATGGGGCCCGAATACCAGTCCATTCATATTTTTTGCCGTCGGTAAAGATCATCACACCTTTAATTTCCTCACCCACGAGTTCGCCTTCAAAGTCCATATTCCTGTTGCCGGGCTCCCATTGTGGAGGAATAGAAAAGTTGAACTTTCCATTTATGACATTTACCACGGCAATTGGCCGTGCGCTGCCAGACTCATATACAAATCTGCCCACGAGCGTATGGTATCCTGAGTGCTCGATTTCCAGCCAGGAAGGAAGCAGTTTACCGTCCTTCTGAATGACGAGATCCCAGCGGCCTTCGAGTGCTTTGGCCGCTAAGCTATCCCGTGACTGCGCGCTGACACGCAGGCAAAGCGCTGTCATCAAAAATAAACAAACGATGATACTTATCGGTGGCAGTGTAAATCTTGATATGCTCATAATGATCTGTTTGGTGGGCATGAATGTAGTATTTTTTCTTTACGATACGATTGAAGGATTTATTGCTGGCTATATTTACGATCGTCGGCACCATCCTTGTAATCATAACTGTATGGAAGCATATGAAAGTAATGTATCGGGCGAGCTTGCTGTCTGGATGAGGCGTATGGAGTCTAAGCCGTCGCTGATTAATCGCGCGTCTAAAAAATTGCAGGTGAAGATAAACAGTTTGATCCCTGAAAAAGTCCATGCAGCCATTACCACGGCAATCAAACAAATGACCCGGGCGGTGTGCTTCGGCGCCGGCTTTACAACACCGCAGCCAACGCAGGGAATTACTCTCCAGGAAACAGAGATTGCGGCAGACAAAAAGATCAGGAATTACGCCCGTACCGCCGGAGCAGAAGGGGCAGTCACGGGCGCGGGGGGCATATTGCTTGGTCTGGCCGATTTTCCCCTTTGGCTCACCTTGAAAATGAAAATGCTCTTTGACCTGGCTGCTCTCTACGGATACGATGTTAAGAGTTACAAGGAGCGGATCTATCTGCTGCATATTTTTGAACTTACCTTTTCCAGCCAGGCTAATCGACAGCAGGTGTTTCAGGTATTAAAGAACTGGGATAACTACGCGGAGACACTTCCAGAAGATATGAATCAATTTGACTGGAGGAATTTTCAGCAGGAATACCGCGATTACATCGATATTGCCAAACTCCTCCAGTTGGTTCCCGGTATAGGCGCGCCAATTGGCGCTTTTGTGAATTTCCGGCTCACCCGCAAACTGGGAATCATGGCCAAGAATGCGTTTCGAATGAGAAAAATCAATGCGGGGCATCCCTTATTGACGGCTTCGTCTACGCAGCTTCCTCCAATTCAGTTCAAGCCAACAATCTGAAGTTTTCATAACTGATATCCTGCCAGCCACATCAGTTACCGCTATCACTATTGTCTAAAGCTGAGTATGGAGAATTTTCCACACCTCGTACAAAGCTGGTAAAAAAGGTACTCGACTTCATTTGCTTTATTTGTTGGGGTTACCTTTGCTTTGAGAGGATCATAGATGTTGCCGGGAATTTTTTAAATTCCTGAGAAGCAACAACCAGTATTTGAAAAGGGAGAAAGCGCTGTGAAAAACATTTTTTGGCTGTTCATTTTTTTCGGCATTTCAGCATTTGGCCAAACCAGCAAAACTGTGGTGATCGGCACAATGACCAGCCGTCCGAATGCCGTGCTCGTCCTCAATCCCCCCGATGGAAATCAGGGTTTTCTCGTTCCTCAGCTTTCAACGTCCCAACGGGAATCATTTAATCCTCAATCGCCAGCGGAAGATGGTTTAATGGTTTTTGACATTACCGAAAATGCGTTCTACTATTGGAGAAATAGTACCTGGATAAAAGGACTGGGTACGGAATCTGCGTCAGATCTTGCTTACGACCCTGCCACCAATAAGCTGAAATTTAATTCAATTGAGGTTGACTTAACTGACCTTAAGGAAATACCGTCAGTTATCGGCCAGGGCGGGAATCTTCTCACCACCGACGGGAGCGACATTATGTGGTGGCGCCCTCCTGCTG
>JANNPM010000425.1:0-2925 GCA_031400145.1 Chryseolinea sp.
CCGGCCGCAATCTTGAACTGGTGCGCATTAAGGAAATGGAAGCCCAGGTGCGAAAGTCAAACAAAAAGTCCGGTGCTGTGCCGTCGTGGCAAGGCGGAAGGATGCCTTTGTCTTCACAATTGAGCGACATGATCCGGATAAAGCTTGACGAAGCGGTGCATGCTAACGAGAAGGATATTGAGATGCAATTTTTAAGGCCGTTGTTCGACCTCCAGCGTGAACGTTCGATACTGCCTGCGAAAGATGAATTCTTGGTGGAATACTTTCATACTACTGAGGGTTATCATGTCGTCATGTATCCGTTCGAAGGTCGATTCGTGCATGAAGGAATTGCTGCCCTTGTTGCTTACCGAATCGCCCAAATTCAGCCAATAACGTTTTCGATCGCGATGAACGACTATGGATTCGAACTACTTTCCGATAAACCCATACCAATCGCCGAAGCGATCGAGACCAATGTACTTGGTTCGGATGATCTGTTCAGGGATATTCAGGCGAGCATAAATTCTACGGAGATGGCGCGCCGCAAATTCCGGGACATTGCGGCAATTTCAGGATTGGTATTCAAAGGGTATCCTGGGAAACCTGTTAAAGACCGTCATCTCCAATCTTCCGCACAATTATTTTTTAATGTGTTTCACGAATACGAGCAGCACAACCTGTTACTTCAGCAGGCTTTCGAGGAGGTAATGGACTTTCAATTAGAAGAAGCCAGGCTACGCAAAGCGCTCGAACGCATCGGTACGCAGCGGATTATTATTACCACACCTGAAAAGCCAACACCGTTCGCGTTCCCAATAATGGTTGATCACATGCGGGAGAAGCTGACAACGGAGAAACTGGAGGACAGAATTAAGCGAATGGCAATAGACTATGTTGTTTAGTGACATGGTGATTGGTGGGATGGGAAGTACAGCGCGCCGATGCGATGAAAGTTCAGTCATTGCGCGCTGCGTAGCCCTGGGGTTGCTTTGTCATCATTATTGAGAGTGTGCATCGTCAGATCCTTTGCGATGACGGAAGTTCCAGCGCTCCGTCATCACTCGAACCAGGGTCTCAAAAAATCGCTCTGAAAAGCAGAAACAATGTTCCAGCCATGATCATGACCACAGGCAACGTCAGAAACCAGGCGATCAAAATATTACGTACAGTATCAGGTTGAAGATTTTTTACGCCCTTGCTGGCTACCATACTACCGGCGATGCCTGATGATAATACGTGGGTGGTGCTCACCGGTAAACCAAAGTAAGATGACAATCCGATAGTGCTGGCCGCGACCATCTCCGCGCTGGCCCCCTGGGCATACGTTAGATGTTCCTTGCCAATTTTTTCTCCTACAGTTTTAACAATGCGTTTCCATCCGATCATTGTACCAAGGCCGAGTGATAATGAGATCAGCAACAAAACCCACTTTGGTGAATAGTCAGTAAGCTCCCGGATGTTCCTAAGTTCATCCGTTAAAAGCTGTTGATCATTACGGCTCATCTTTACTTCCTTCCTGTCAGCGATGTGCTGAAGATGCCTATCCATAACCATGATGTCCTTGCGCACAGCAAATCTATCCACCTTTGGGATGGATGTGACCCTAATTAGTCCTTTAAATCGTCGTTGAAGCCTATGATTCATTTCCGAAGCTTCTGCAAAGACCAATCTGTCAGGTTGCGAAAGTGCCGTTGAATCGACTGAGTCTATCAAACGTTCGATCTTTGACAATGATTCGGGTATGCGGGTGGGGGAGAAGTTTTCATTTAAGGCAAAATAGGCCGGCACGATCCCGATGAGGATAAGCATGATCAAGCCAACTCCCTTCTGACCATCGTTTGAGCCATGAAAGAAACTCACCAGCGTACACGTTACGATAAGGATGGCGCGAATCCAGGTTGGTGGTGGCTTATCTTTTTTAGGCTCTTTAAAGAGACTGTCGCCATATGACGTCTTCTTCGTAAGCGACCGGAGCACATACATCAAAACGATTGTCATGGAAAAGCCAAACAATGGAGATAAGAGCAATGAAAGCCCGATCTCATTGGCCTTTTCCCAGTTAACTGCCTCACCCATGGAATCCGGTAGCAGAGAATAGGCAAGACCAACCCCCAGTATAGAGCCGATGAGCGTATGAGAGCTAGAACATGGAATTCCCAGGTACCATGTAAGGAGATTCCAAAAAATTGCCGTGAGTAACAGGGCCGACACCATTGAGAGACTATGTGCAATATTCTGATCAACGAGGGTTTCAACGGGTAACAGATTGATGATCCCTACTGCCACCGCTATGCCACCCGCAAACACGCCCAGAAAATTCCAGATGCCAGACCAGATAACGGCAATCCACGGCTTGAGCGAATTAGTGTAAATAACAGTAGCCACAGCGTTCGCCGTGTCGTGAAATCCATTAACAAATTCAAAGGAGCAAGCGGCGATGAGACAAATTACCAACAGCGCTGAATGCGCGAAATCTAATTCGAACATAATCGAGAATTCGGGGGCAATCTAGGCGGAATTACCATGTACTGTGTTAAGGCTATATTAACTTTTTTTCCAAAAAGGCAGATTATTATCTGTAAAGGATTGATTTTCAGTTTGTTGCTTTTGCTGTGGTGATTGCGTGTGATTTAGTAGATTGCCGCCGTGTTGACCGCGGACATATACGGCGAGGCGTTGGAACTCTACCCACAAAAGGCAGTATTCTGGCGAAGCAAAAGTATCCTGTTTCTTGCTGATCTTCACCTCGGTAAGATCAATCATTTTCGCCGTTCCGGAATTCCCGTCCCGACGAAGGCTAACAACAGAAACCTTGAAATGATTGTCGATCTGGTGCAGGCGACCCGTCCGGCAAGGTTCATTTGCCTCGGTGACTTGTTCCACAGTCATTACAACCCCGAGTGGGAAGTATTCGGCGAACTGCTGAACGTGACCAACGAGGCG
>JANNPM010000430.1:0-3645 GCA_031400145.1 Chryseolinea sp.
CCAAAACATTTTTCTCCACTGCCAGGGTAAGCAGAGATCTTACATAACGCGACGCGGCACGGGAATCAGCCATATATCAATTGACCTTTATATCCTTAACGTATCGCTCCACGAGATCCTTCTGCGCCTTGTCGTTTGAGAGATTCTCTTTCAGTAACATCTCTGCGATCTCCAGTGAAAATGTGGCTACCTGGACCTTGATCTCTCGTAAGGCGGCCTGCTTTTCGATATTGATTGAAGCACGCGCATCCTCAATAATCTTGTCAGCGGATTTCCTGGCAATGCCTTCTGCTTCTTCTTTCAGGCGGTTCGAGGCTTCGCGCGCTTCGCGCAGCATTCTGTCGCGCTCTTCACGCGCAAGCTTCAGCAAGGCCTCGTTATCGCCTTTAAGTTTTGAGATTTCCTGGCGCGCCTTTTCCGCCGTATCAAGCGCTTCCTGAATAGACTTTTCACGGTCTTTCAATGAACTCAGGATAGGCTTCCAGGCGAGCTTTCCCAGCAGCAAAACCAGCAGCAGAAATACAAATGTCTGCCAGATGATCAGACCCGTACCCGGGGTGAGGAGTTCCATAGTATATATTTTTATGAAAGGTTAATCGGATAAAAAGAAACCTGCCCGGCCCATTGCCGCAGGCAGGTTTCTTGAAGGTTACTCTTTGAACGAAATCAGCAAGCAAATAACCAGCGCGAACAGCGCAGCCACTTCAATTAGGGCTGCGATGATCAGCATCGCTCCCTGAATCTTGCCAGAAGCTTCAGGTTGACGAGCCATCCCTTCCATCGCCGAGCCACCAATACGACCAATGCCGATGCCAGCGCCAATTGCTGCCAGACCTGCACCGATGCCGGCGCCCATGATTGCATAGCTGATGTCCAATAATACTGCGAATAACATACGTATATATATTTAAGTGAAACAAACCCCGTTTACGCGGGATATCTTTAATTCCTGTTAATGGTGCTCATGTTCGGCGGTAGCCATACCGATATACAGTGATGAGAACAGCGTGAAAACATAGGCCTGAATTCCCGCAACCAGCAGTTCAATAAGGCTAATGAATACCACGATCAAACTTGACACAAATCCCACCGTAACGCTCTCGATGATAAACGCCAGGCTCAAAAGACTCAGCAAAACGATGTGGCCCGCTGTGATGGCCACAAACAGACGAATGGTAAGTGACAAAGGCTTTGTAAAAATTCCGATAATCTCAACGGGAAGAATCACAATGCGTAACGGAAGGGGAACGCCAGGCGTCCACAGGATATGCGACCAATATGCCCTATTGCCCTTGATATTTGTGATGACAAAAGTAAAGACCGCCAGCGTCAACGTAACGGCTATATTTCCCGTGAGGTTGCCTGCGCCAGGTAGAAGGCCGAGCACATTTCCAAACAATATAAAAAAGAACAATGTTAGCATGTACGGAAGATACCTTTCATAGTGGTGGCCAATGTTAGGCTTGACAATTTCATCCCGCACAAAAACAATAACTGGTTCCAGGAACGATTGAACGCCACGAGGCGCTTTGCCCTGGTTGTTCTTGTAACCCTTCGCTACTGCCATGAACACCAGCAACAACAACGTTGCATTGATGAGCAGCATCGCTACATTCTTGGTAATGGATAAGTCCAGGACAGCCTTGCCGTTAAGCGTAATATGGCCATGGTCGAGCGCGTAGCCATTGTACGCGGCCGCCTCATGACGCTCATTATAAAAGTTGCGGGACGAGAACATTTGCAATCCCCGCTCAGATGAGTAAACTATAACCGGGAGGTATATCGTACCACCGTGGTCCCACAGGTGCCAGACATGATCGTCCATTACATGGTGAAGGATCGTTTCGCTTGGGTTAAATGACTTGGTCGACTTTGCCGGGCCTTCATTTCCGGTACCTTGGTGCTCTTGCTGCGACTTGGCGGGCACCAGATAAAACAACAAAAAAAACGAGACCAGGAAAGGGAGAAAACGCTTTGCAGGGCTGGAAAATATGCTCATTCAGGGCGAATTTCAAGGTTTTTCAATACGAGCGCAAAGGTATTAAAGAAAGCTTCAGAAAAAAATGTTTTGAATAAATTTTGCCCTGTTTATTGAGGGTCTCGGGGGGAAATTTTCCGATAAAGAAATGCGACCTCCAATGCGGTAAAAAAAGCATAAAGCACCATGAAAAACACCACGTTTCCGGGTGCGCCGCGTTTATCATCCACAATCACAGAAAACATGTAGGCGCCATAGGTTATGAACTTCACAATCATTGTCAGGAGGTATAGCTGAACGAATATCTCCGGCCTGGTTACCTTGGTCAGATAAGCGAAAATGACAAAAGTCGTAAACGGAACAAAAAAAAGTGTCTGATAAAAGTACGAGGGCATCATGCCGATCCACGACAAGCTGTTTGCCAATAATGTCCCGGCTGCAAACAGCAAAGTGCTGCCTGACAGGAACACGGCAAAGCGAATCAAGGATTCTCCCTTTTTACGGATCTGTAAATCTGAAACATCATGCCTCCGAAACCGATAAAGCCAAATAACAGCATGAAGGCCGGAAATTTGAGCTTGAGGTAATTATCGAGTAGATATCCCAGCCATCCAAGAAGGCCTATCGCCACCAGCATTTGAATGCCCAGACTACTGTATTTAAGGTAGCTGTTAGTTGCTTTTAATCTCTTGTTGGGGTATGGATCTGTTAAGGCCATTCTCTCCGATTTTAATATCCTTGATCACCGCACCCATTTTGCACGTTCCATTAAACACGGCGCCTGGTTCAACAACCATCTTGCCAGTGAATATATCTCCATTAATGACGGCCGTTGCTTTAAGAACAAGAACCTCGGTGATCTCGATCTTACCTTTGACCTCTCCTTCTATATCGGCATTCTGCGCAACGATATTTCCAAGAACTTGCGAGGATGGACCCAGTGCGACCTTGGCTTTAGATTTGAGATTTCCGGTGATCTTGCCTTCAATCCGGATATTGCCATGTGTTTCAATGTTCCCCTCCAGGTACGTCCCTTTGCCAATATTGTTGCTGGAGGTGCTGATCTCGTCAGCAGCGCGTTTTTGTTCCTTAGAAGTTAGCATGCTGTTATGATTAAAAAGTGACAAATTCTTCGGGATTAAGGGAGTTGCCATTGTACCACAGCTCGAAATGAAGATGTGGACCATTAGTAAGCTCTCCGCTGTTGCCAACTATGGAGATAATCTCACCGCCGTTTACAAAAGTACCAACTTTTTTTAAGAGTTGAGCATTGTGCTTGTAAGAGGATATGAGATTACCCCTATGTTGTATCATGATCACGTAGCCGGAATCCTGCGTCCACGAAGAGAATATTACGGTCCCATCGGCAATACATTTTATTGGTTCATTGACTTTTGCCACAACGTCGACACCCATATGCCCCTTTTTCACATTGTACTGGTCGGATACAAAACCCGCAATCGGCGAATAGAAGAATGTCTCCTGTAACTCCTGGTATTTGGTGCTCACCGAGATTATTGACATGTCCGTCTGCTCATAATCCCTTCGGAAGAGAGAATCCGACGAACCGGCTTGAAGACTGCCGGGTTTCGGGGAAGGAGGGTTCCCACTGCCCAAGGAGGCGACGGGATTGTTGAAATTACTTGTATCTCCACTAAGAACACGTT
>JANNPM010000434.1:0-6553 GCA_031400145.1 Chryseolinea sp.
AGCACTAATAATGCTCGTTTCATAGATTCAGATTTAGTGGCTTCTTGGATTCTGTTATGACTGATTTAATCCCTCCTGTTCGCCTGTGTTATGATCTATTGTTTTACTCTTATTGCTGAGAATGCCGGTATCTTGAATGCAGACACCTGGGTTTGCCTTTGATCTTTGCTGAATGTGTAAACCGTTAAAGTCTGAAATCCCTCAGATGCCTTCCATCTGGTAAACGTGCTGCCATTCATAATTCCGACTAGCTTCGAGACGATTTCTTCTAGGATCTTCATGATAACAACTGATTAGATAGAAACAAAAATAGGCTCCCCCTGTCTTACGGAAGAGCCTATTCGGAGACGAATCTTGTAGATGTAAGATTTTACACGAGGATCACCGAATATATCTGAAATCGTGGCCTGGCTTAAGCTGAAGCAGAAATTCGTAGATCAAATTGATCACATTTTCAACGTCATCCTTGTGTACCATCTCCACCGTTGTATGCATATATTTGAGAGGAAGCGAAATCAACGCTGAAGCTACCCCTTCAGCGGAGTATGCAAAAGAATCTGTGTCAGTGCCGGTAGATCGTGAAACGGCCTGACGCTGGAACGGAATTTTCCGTTTCTCAGCCGTCTCCAGTACCATTTTGAGAACATTGTTTTGAACGGCCGGACCATAACAAAGCACGGGACCGGTGCCGGCTTTGAGGTTCCCGCTTTCCTTCTTGTTATACATCGGTGATTGCGTATCGTGTGTAACATCCGTAACGATAGCAACATCAGGACGTATTCTCCTTGAGATCATCTCTGCACCGCGCAATCCGATTTCCTCCTGAACGGCATTGACCACGTAAAGCCCGAACGGAAGCCTCTTCTTATTTTCAGACAGCCTGCGCGTAACCTCCGCGATCATGTAACCGCCCATCTTGTTATCGAGCGCCCGGCCAACAAGCCAGCGTTTATTCATTTCCATCAACTCATCCTCAAAGGTGATAACACAGCCGACGTAGACCCCCATGGCTTCAACTTCCTTTTTGGATTCGGCTCCGATATCGATAAAGATGTTCTTCAGGGAAGGCGCTTCTTCCCGCGCCGCATCCCGCACATGTATTGCGGGCCATCCAAACACGCCTTTGACGATGCCTTTATCGGTATAAATATTAACGCGTTTTGACGGAGCGATCTGATGGTCAGAACCTCCATTGCGCCTGACATATATGTATCCCTCTTCTGTGATGAAGTTTACAAACCATGAAATCTCATCGGCATGCGCTTCAATAACCACCTTGTATGCAGCCTTAGGGTTGACAATGGCCACCGCCGTCCCATACACATCGACAAGGTGGGTATTGATAAAAGGCTTAACATAGTCCAGCCATATTTGCTGGCCAGGTGCTTCAAAGCCTGTGGGGGAAGAATTGTTAAGATACGCGTAAAGAAAATCTTTGCTTTTTTTATCCATGTAAAGAGAGTTAAATGTGCCTGTTATAGGGGTATGTTGCCGTGTTTTTTCCTTGGCAATTTAGCGACTTTATTCTCCAGCATGCCAAATGCGCGTATTAGCTTGGATCTCGTCTCGTCCGGGTAAATGACCTCATCAATATAACCACGGTGCGCCGCGCGGTAGGGGTTGGCAAACTTGCTGGTATACTCCGCTACCATTTCCGAAAGCTTGGCTTCAGGATCGGGTGCTTCCGCTATCTCCTTCTTAAAAATAATTTCCGCAGCACCTTTTGCACCCATCACAGCGATCTCCGCCGATGGCCAGGCAAAGTTCAGATCTGCCCCGATGTGTTTTGAGTTCATCACGTCGTAGGCGCCGCCGTAGGCTTTGCGCGTAATGACGGTGACGCGTGGTACCGTAGCTTCTGAAAATGCATAGAGGAGTTTCGCGCCGTTCGTGATAATCGCGTTCCATTCCTGATCGGTACCCGGCAGAAATCCCGGTACATCTTCAAAGACCAGCAAGGGGATATTAAAGCTGTCACAAAATCTGACAAACCTTGCCCCTTTGACGCTGGAGTTAATATCAAGCACTCCTGCCAGTGACGCCGGTTGATTGCCGACGATGCCGATGCTCCTGCCTGCGAGCCTCGCAAAGCCAACAACGATGTTCTCTGCAAAATTCTTGTGAACCTCGAAAAAGCTGTCATTATCAGCAATTCCGGTTATCACATCGCGCATGTCGTATGGTTGGTTGGGATTCGCCGGAATGATATCATTCAAAGCAGGCCGTGATTCATCAGCCGGCATGTAGGTGATCCGTGGCGCATCGTCTTCACAGTTCTGTGGAAGGTAACTGAGCATCTTTTTTATCATCAGTATACATTCAATCTCGGAAGAACAGGCAAAATGAGTGACGCCACTTTTTGTGCTATGTGCCGTGGCACCTCCAAGCTCTTCAGCTGTCACATTTTCATGCGTAACAGTTTTGACTACATTGGGTCCGGTAACAAACATGAATGATGTGTTCTCTACCATGAAGATAAAATCGGTGATTGCTGGTGAATACACAGCTCCCCCGGCGCAGGGACCCATGATGGCAGATATCTGCGGAATGACCCCTGAAGCCAGGGTATTGCGATAAAAAATATCCGCGTACCCGCCGAGTGAAACAACGCCTTCCTGGATACGGGCGCCGCCTGAGTCGTTCAACCCTATGAGGGGTGCGCCGTTCTGCATAGCAAGATCCATGATCTTCACGATTTTCTCCGCGTGCGTTTCTGAAAGTGATCCGCCGAAAACTGTAAAATCCTGGGAGAAAACATAGACCAGTCTTCCATTCACCGTTCCGTAACCGGTAATAACTCCGTCTCCGAGGTAATACTCCTTGTCCAGGCCAAAATCCTTGCTCCGATGCATAACGAACTTTCCCATCTCCTCAAAAGATCCCTCATCCATTAAAAGCATCACCCGCTCTCGGGCTGTCAGCTTGCCCTTCCCGTGCTGGTGGTCAATACGCTTTTGTCCGCCGCCAAGCAGCGCTTCGGTATTTTTTCTTTTCAGCTCATCAAACTTTTGCTGCATGTTCGGATCCTTAACGGTTCGCTTACTCATTTACCATAGATTTGAGGCGTTAAATATAGTCCGAATTACAATTCCCACCCGATACCTCCTGGCTTGACTGGCTTTTTAAAATTCGTAACTTCACGCGCCCAATGCCCCTATGAAAACGAAGATTGGTATCATTGATATGGGTACAAATACCTTCCACCTGCTCCTTGCAGAGGAAGATACCATGGGCTATCACGTCACCTATCGCGAAAGGCTGGCGGTCAGGATCGGACAACATGGCATCAATGAAGGGTACATCACCGAACAAGGCATCCAGCGCGCGTTACTGGCGATGCAAAGTTTTAAGAACACGATGGACCAGCATGAGGTAAGTCGCGTTTACGCATTTGGCACAAGCGCATTGCGAAACGCCTCTAATGGTGTGGAGATCATAAGCAGGATCAAGTCTTTGACGGGTATTGATGCGTCCATAATCGGAGGCGACCTCGAAGCGGAATTCATTTGCATGGGCGTACGTGCAGCGATGCACATTGAGGATAAATCCCTGATCATCGATATAGGAGGCGGAAGCGTTGAATTTATCATCAGCGACAACAATCAGATCTACTGGAAAAAGAGCCTTGAAATAGGCGCCCAAAGATTACTGGAGCAGTTTCAGAAAAACGACCCCATTACCGGGGACGAGGTACTCGCGTTGGACAGATATTTCAAAACGACACTGGCGCCATTATTTGATGCGCTTCAAAAGCATCGGCCGCGTACGCTCATTGGATCCTCCGGAACATTTGACACGCTGAGCGATATTTTCTGCATCACCCACGAGATCCACAAAGGTCCGGAAGAAATAGAAACACCGCTCACGTTGGATGGATTTTATGAGATCTACGAAGATCTGTTGCATAAAAATCGCGAGCAGCGATTGAATGTTCCGGGCATGATAGAAATGCGCGTCGATATGATCGTCGTAGCCTGTTGTCTGATCCGGTACATTTTATCCGACCATTCCTTTAACCGGGTTCGGGTCTCCACCTACGCGCTGAAAGAAGGAGTACTGGCCACGCTGATTGACGAGGTTTCTAAATTGAAAAAAATTTCAGCTTGATTCGTTTCAAAGCAATAAGGCTCCGGTGTCCGTTCGGTAGTGATATATTTGCGCCATGGCCGATCTTGTCTATTCGTATGATACCCTGTCCACATTCGCGTACACTACTTTCATAAACATTGGATGCCCTGAACAACAGGCGAGACTTGCAGCAGAAGTTTTGCTTGCAGCCGACCTGCGTGGAATCGACTCGCACGGCATTGCGCGTTTGTCAGGGTACGTGAGGCTGTGGGACAAAAAGCGCGTCAACGGCAATCCGAATGTATCGCTGGTACATGAATCTCCCAGCACGGCCGTCCTGGATGGCGACCGTGGCTTAGGTCTTGTCGTTGCGCCGCGGGCAATGGAGATCGCGATCAATAAAGCCAGCGTGGCGGGCACCGGCTGGGTGTCTGTAAAGAATTCCAATCACTTTGGCATCGCCGGATATCACGCGATGATGGCCTTGCCACATGATATGATCGGCATAGCCATGACAAATGCCAGCCCACTCGTTGCACCCACGTTTTCAGTCGAACGACTGCTGGGAACTAATCCCATTGCCGTCGCGATACCGGCAGACAACCAACCGCCGTTTGTCGCCGACTTCGCGACTACAACGGCAGCAAACGGAAAACTGGAGATACTGCAACGCAAGAATCAGTTTGCCCCAGAGGGCTGGATTCAAACAAGCCGCGGGGAACCTTCTATTGATCCAAAGGAAACGACGCAGGGTGGCGCATTGTTGCCACTTGGCAGTGACCGCGCGCATGGAAGTCACAAGGGATTTTGCCTTGGCGCCTGGGTAGATATATTCTCTGCTATTCTGTCTGGCGCCAACTACGGACCCTGGGTGCCTCCATTCGTTGCATTTCTTGATCCTCCAACGGACCAGGTAGGCGCTGGGATAGGTCATTTTTTTGGAGCAATGCGCATTGACGCATTTCGGTCTGCTGCTGAGTTCAAAGCGCACATGGACAACTGGATAGTGCGCTTCCGGTCGGCGAAAACTATACCTGGTGAAGAGCGGGTAATTATTCCTGGAGATCCGGAACGTGAAACGCATGCACACCGGATGGCCAACGGCATTCCATTAAATGAAAAGGTTGTAGAAGATCTGCGCGAGCTTGGCGTGAGATTCGGTAAGGCCTTTTAGAATCCGGCTGTTATGCCCGCCCTTAAAACAAGAGGACTGTCATAGGGTGTATAATCCGATGATGATGTCGACTGCTGATAGCTAAAGTTATACAATGCCAGCAGAAAAAATCCCGCACGACGGCCGATTGGCTGAAACAATCCACCCCCTGCCATCACGCTGTTAAAATCTTTCCTGATACTTTCAGCTTGCGTAATTGGAAATTCATAATTAAGATATTCGTATTCCGCATGGAGGAAAAAGGGACCGTACACACTGAACCTCAAAAAAGGGCTGATCCCGTAGTCATTTGTGCTGTAGGAGGGCGTTTCCTTATAATGTGTATAGCGATAGGTAACTTGAATTCCACCAGCAAGTTTAGGCGTAATCTTGTAACCTACCAGTGGCGAAACAGAAACATAGCTGTAATAGCTGGAGAAGCTCACACCTAGTCCGCCGCCGGTAAACAACCTTTCACGTGTGGAAGGTTTTTCGCTCATTTCTTCTTCGCCCCATTGGGCAAAGGCAAAGGTGCCAAGTACCAGTAACAGGACAACCGTAAGGCCTGACTTTTTCATATATTCAATCTTTTTCTTCAATGATGAAGATATCTTCCGTCTCCTTTTTCATGAAATACTTTTCGCGGGCAAATTTCTCGAGCGATTCGCGGTCGCCGAAAAGCTGGTTGTGATCTTTTTCCACCTCTTTTATCTTTTCCTCGTAGTACGCCCGTTCGTTCTCGAGCGAGTTTAACTTCGCTCCAAGCTCATAACGGGTGAACAGATTATTGGAGTCAAGCGCGATCATCCAAAGTAGAAAGAAGAATGCCGTCAGAATGTAAAAGTTCTTTAAAGGGGCTGGGATTTTTTTGAACATAAATCTAAAAAGTGATACGAAGATAGATAAATATTCGATCGCTTAAAAGCTGATGTCCTACTTCCCCGCGGAGTCTCTTGTCTCAAGGACTCTGCGGCACTCCTGCTCTTCTCCACTCTGTCTACCAAACGCAAACAGCCGGCGTATGTTACGCTGGCTCGTTGGAGAATTTGTTTTGTGACTGAACTTGTCGTGCCTCGAACCGCAGAGTCCCCGAGACGGGAGACGCTGCGGGGAAGTACGTCTTCAATCAGCGTGCTCGAAAGATCTTGGTGAGCCGGCCCGCGAAATAAGCTGGCACTTTCGTCGCAGAGTCGACTCTGCGAACTGCCTCAGTCATTTGTCCTAAAAACTCTGGTAAAAACCCCCTAAAAATTCTTTCCTGGAAAGTACGCTGTCTCTTAGCTCTACTTCCCCGCAGAGTCTCTTGCCTCAAGGACTCTGCGGCATCGAGCC
>JANNPM010000444.1:0-5215 GCA_031400145.1 Chryseolinea sp.
CATCATCCTGGCGGTGACCGGACTTGTGTGGGGATTTGACTGGTTCGCGTCTGGCCTTCACAGGGTTGCTGGCGGTGAACGTTCCCTGGTGTATACAGAGCCCCAGTCCGATACGTCGGCGGTTGCCCTCCATACCACACTTCCAATTGACCTTCTTTATCGCAGGATGCGTGCGGCGTATCCGACCGCTCCGATAATTGAGATACATATCCCCAGGTCGACATCGGCGTCAATAGAAGTGGCCATCAATCACGATGATGAAACGTACTGGCAGACAGATTACCGATACTTTGACCAGTACTCATTGAAAGAATATTCTGTCGACCACATTTACGGCAGGCGGTCCCAGGCCTCCCTGGCAGACAACCTTATACGAATGAATTATGATATTCACACGGGCGGGATATTAGGATTAGCAGGAAAATTTATCGCGTTCTTCGCCAGTCTGATTGTAGCCTCCCTTCCCATCACAGGATTTTACATCTGGCGGGAAAGAAAAAGGAAAAACAGAAGCAATCTGAAAAGCAGCAGCGCGGCATGATACAGACGTCGCTGCAATGAAGCTCCCTGCTATTTTTTCTTTTTGGCCGACTTCTTGACAATCCTTTTACGCCCCATTCTTTTGAAGACCTTCTTAACCTTTGCTGCCACTTTCTTGGCGACTCTTTTTGGTGCTGCTTTCTTTGCCGCCTTTTTCACCGCCTTTTTTATGGTTTTTCTCACGGAGACGACTTTTGCAGTTGCCTTGTCAACCAATGATTTGGCAGCATCCTGTATTGGAGCCATCATGGGAGAATTTGCTGCCGAGATGATCTCCCTGGCCATAAGATTCAGGGCGGAGCCAGCTTTGAACCATTCAATCTGTCCGGCATTATACGTATGGTTCACCTTGATACTATCAAACGTGCCATCGCGGTGGTTAAGGAGGAGAGTCAATTGTTTCTCGGGGGAGAAATCTACGAGGTCAATAATGTCAATGGAATCATCCTCCTGGATTTTGTCGTAATCAGACTCAAAAGCGAAAGTCAGCCCAAGCATGCCCTGCTTTTTCAAATTGGTTTCATGAATACGGGCAAATGATTTTACAAGGATGACACGGATTCCCAGGTGACGCGGCTGCATCGCAGCATGCTCACGCGATGAACCTTCACCGTAGTTATGGTCACCAACGACGATTGTTGGTATACCGGCCGCCTTATACGCACGTTGCGTGGCGGGCACCGGCCCGTATTCGCCAGTGAGTTGATTTTTTACGCTATCAGTTTTTTCGTTGAAGTAGTTCATGGCACCCGTCAGCGTGTT
Source organism: Chryseolinea sp. (assembly GCA_031400145.1). Classification (GTDB taxonomy): domain Bacteria; phylum Bacteroidota; class Bacteroidia; order Cytophagales; family Cyclobacteriaceae; genus Chryseolinea. The sequence goes on from JANNPM010000444.1 coordinate 1,303, forward strand.
ATTCGATATGTTATCCAGGTGTCCCCGGAACCTCAACCATGGTCCGGCCATGGATATATGATCCGTTGTGCATTTGCCCTTCGCCTTGATCAGCAGCTTCATCCCGATGAGGTTGTTTCCGTCCCATGGCGCAAACGGGCTAAGTGCCTGGAGTCTGTTCGAATTATCGGCAATCTTCACCTGAACCAAACTTCCGTCTTTCGCGGGAGCGAGATAGCCCGGGTCCTTAACGTCGAATCCATGCGGAGGAAATTCGTGTCCGCGCGGTTCGTCAAGCTTAACCGACTGGCCGTCGCGATTCGTTAATGAATCTACAAGCGGATTGAACGTGAGGTCACCGGCAATCGCGAATGCCGTGGTGATTTCCGGTGACGCTACAAATGCGTGTGTATTTGGATTGCCATCATTTCTTTTAGCAAAATTTCTATTGAAAGAGGTGACGATAGAATTGGCGCGATTCGGATCGTTGGTATGGCGTGACCATTGACCGATGCAAGGTCCGCAGGCGTTGGCAAGTACAACCCCACCCATTTTTTCAAATATCGTCAGGTAGCCATCGCGTTCTACGGTATAGCGCACCTGCTCCGAGCCGGGTGTTATTGTAAACTCTGCCTTCACCTGAAGTTTCTTGTCAACCGCCTGTTGCGCAAGCGATGCTGACCGCGTGATATCCTCATACGAGGAGTTTGTGCAGGAGCCAATCAATCCGACTTCAAGGCGCTGTGGCCATCCGTTCTCTCTAACTACCTTGGCAAATTCAGAAATCGGAATGGCGCGATCGGGTGTGAAAGGTCCGTTGACGTGTGGCTCAAGCGTTGAAAGATCTATTTCGAAGACTTCGTCAAAATAGAGCCGAGGATTGTCATACACCTCCTGGTCGCCCGTGAGATGCTGTTTTACTTTGTCAGCAAGGGCTGCGACCGATGCACGTCCTGTGCCGCGGAGATAGTCCGCCATTTTTTCGTCATACCCGAAGGTTGACGTCGTGGCTCCGATCTCTGCACCCATATTGCATATGGTTCCTTTGCCTGTACATGACAAGGTTTGGGCGCCCGGTCCGAAATATTCGACTATTGCGCCGGTGCCACCTTTAACGGTAAGGATACCCGCCACTTTCAGAATCACGTCTTTTGACGACGTCCATCCATTGAGTGTGCCTGTAAGTTTTATGCCGATCAGCTTTGGCCATTTCAATTCCCATGGCATGCCAGCCATTACATCTACGGCATCCGCTCCGCCTACGCCGATAGCAAGCATCCCCAGACCACCGGCATTAACTGTATGCGAGTCCGTGCCGATCATCATGCCGCCCGGGAATCCGTAGTTTTCCAATACGACCTGGTGAATAATGCCGGCGCCCGGCCTCCAGAAGCCGATACCAAATTTATTAGAAACCGATTCGAGAAAGTTGAAGACTTCGCCGCTGGCCGTGAGGGAATCTGCAAGGTCCTTGCGCGCACCGTCCCTGGCGAGAATAAGGTGATCACAGTGTACAGTGGAAGGGACACGCACCTTGGGGATTCCTGCAGACATAAACTGCAGCAGGGCCATCTGTGCCGTTGCATCCTGCATCGCCACGCGATCTGGCGAAAAGTTCACGTAGTTCTTTCCACGCAAAAAGACGTCTGCTTCCTGATCTGTATGGAGATGGGCGTATAATATCTTTTCCGATAGCGTAAGTGGTTTGTTTACAACTTTTCTGACGTTAGCAATGCGTCCTGGCAACTGCTTATAAAAAGCCTTGAGCATGTCAAAATCGAATACCATAATTTTAAATTTAACGACGCTAAAATAGCAATTTTCCGCTTAGTGGTGGGGATCTCGATAATACTCCCGAAACTAAAACCGGCATCATTTGCTATTAATATAGTTGAGAAACTCGCGCTTAATGTTTTCGTCTTTGAACTTTCCTGAGAAATAAGCAGTACCTGTCTTACTATTTGTGTCGCCGACGCCGCGTGAAGCAACACACATGTGATTGGCATCAACAACTACACCAACATCCGTTGAGTGTAATACCCTTTCCATTTCTTTTCCAATCTGCACGGTGAGTCTTTCCTGTACCTGCGGTCGTTTGGAAAAGTATTGAACGATCCGGTTTATCTTACTCAGACCGATTACCTTTCCGCTGGAAAAGTAAGCAACATGCGCCTTACCGTAAATCGGAACAAAGTGATGTTCGCAATGAGAATAAAAAGTTATATCCTTTTCCACGAGCATCTGATCGTAGTTGTATTTGTTCTCAAACAGACGCGCTGTCGGCCGGTTCTTTGGATTGAGCCCACTGAAAACCTCTTTCACATACATTTTTGCTACGCGCCGGGGAGTGCCGCTAAGGCTGTCGTCAGTCAGGTCAAGGCCCAGAATGGTCATGATCTCCCGAAAATGCTTCTCGATCTTTTCAATCTTAATGTCATCGCTCAGCTCGAAAGCATCTGCACGCAATGGAGTCTCCATAGACGATTGTAGATGGTCGTCAGCGAGATCTTCATCCAGCGGCTTAAGAGGCCGGATATTCAACAAAATTTCTTTCGGTCTCATACAGTATGATTTTCAGGTCCAAGTTGTCGTCAATTTTTTGCCGGAGGATTCTCCAGATAATAATGGCAATGTTTTCCGCAGTAGGATTCAGGTCCTTGAAATACGGCGTATCAAGGTTGAGGTTTTTATGATCGAACTTTACCAGTACATTCTCACGGACAAGGTCACTCAGTTCTTTCAGGTCGAACAGATATCCTGTCCTGGCATCAGGTTCTCCCGTAAGACTAACGATAACCTCATAATTGTGGCCATGGTAGTTAGGATTGTTACACTTGCCGAAAACCTTCTCGTTCACTTCCGGTGACCATTCCGGATTATTAAGCCGGTGCGCTGCGTTGAAATGTTCTTTCCTTGAAACCTTAACTTTCATCCCTAAACCTAAACAGGAATATAGGCAAAAGGTTCAGGGAGAAAATTTCGGGATAAAATGCATTAATGAAACTGCATCGTCGCTCGTTGGAAAAGCAGTGATTTCAACAATGAATTTATCCGCGCTGCGGATAAATTCAGCCTAATGTGTGTTATTGGAGGAGTAAGTGCCGGGAGAGTTGCTTGCCGTAGTCGCCGGGCGACTGTCGGGCTGACCTAATCTGGCGAAAACAATCTGTCCGCAAAACGCCAGGAGTGAGAGCAAAAAAGCTAAGAGTATTCGATATTGAGGTTTCAAATTACTTGGATACGTTGATTAGAACTGAACCAATATCATTCTAAAGTTTTTATTTACAGGGCAGAATTAGATGAATTGATTATTAAGCAGTTAGAATGCTTTAATTAAAGTATAGATGGTAAATCACTAAATCTACAGGTATGATATTTGAAAAAATTAAAGAAAAGCTGGAGAACTATCGCGAATCGGGGAAGACCATGTTCACGACCAGCTCGTTCCAGTCTCATAGTCTGGTGCTGCTTCACATACTGAGCCGGATCGATAGAACGATTCCTGTATACTTCATTAATACCGGGTACCATTTCCCCGAGACGGTCCGATTCAAGGACCAGATTGCCGGGCAGTTCGGCCTGCCTATCGTAGACTTAAAATCTGATCTGCCTAAATTCATGCAGCGAGATCCTGAGGGACGGCTGCTTTTTACATCCGACCCTGATCATTGTTGCCACCTCAACAAGACACAGCCGGTGGACGCTATACTGTTGTCACATGATGTCTGGATCAACGGCGTGCGCGCCGACCAGAGCTCAATACGCGCCGCCATGAAAGAAGAACAGCCGGCAAAGCACGGATGCCTGCGCTTCCATCCCATGCTCGACTGGAATGCCAAAATGATCTGGCAATATCAACAGGAGTATGCGCTGCCAAAACATCCGCTGGAAGAAAAAGGATTTGTGAGCATTGGTTGTGAACCCTGCACACGTA
>JANNPM010000483.1:0-11163 GCA_031400145.1 Chryseolinea sp.
TTGAATCGGCATATCCAGCATCAGTTTTTCATGGGAATGTGGTGTTCCGTCAACTGGGATTTTAGCGCTAGCACTTACCTGGGCGAAGTCGAAATTTTGCAGCTGGAAATTATTGTCAAACAATAGATAATTTAAAAATGCCCGCGGCTGATCCTCATCTAATTTTGCCCAGGCTGGCAATAGTGCAAAGCCAGGTTCCTCGACCACATTGAATATCGACTGCATGTCGATGGGTGTGCCTGGCGGCAGTCCCAATGATGTAGTTAAGAAGCTGGCAAGGCCCGTAACTAAATTTTTATCTTCCGAATCAAAGTCCGCATATTTTACAAATACTTCCGCCTTAACTACATCGCCTGGATGTACCCATAACATCATCCCTGTCCCAACAGGTTTTGGGTTAAGATCTCCATTGGGCCTGTTGTTTAAACGGTTAACTTCATTTGGGTTGTCAATGGCTTCCGTTTGGCCATCCTCTGTGATTTGTGATGGAGTATGATTGATAAATTCTGCGGAAGCAGACGGAACCACGCCTTTAAAAGACCCCTGCTGTTGATCACTTTCTTTATTTAACCTTTCACTTTCCATTGTTGCCAGATACTCCACTTCAAGCTGATCACCTAAAACAGCCCTAACATTTCCAAGATGATCCGTCAGCTCATATAATGTAAATCCATACTTCGGTTTAAAGATTCCGACCTTTCCAGCACCGTAAACTGGAATTTCGGTCTGTTCGGGAGACTTGGCATCTTTGAGATCCTGAACATAAGCGCTGACCAATTGTCCGCTTCCGTCGTTAACATACCATGTTCTTTCTTCCGGTACGCCTTCACTATTGTGGGCGGTTTTATTTAACCGGAAGCCTCTATCGTCATATTGAAATGTAACCAGCAACTTGGTCTTATCCTCATCTCTGTAGATAGTCCGAACTTTGCCACCTGCATCGTATTCAATATACTTATAGGTGTCACCGGATTTCTCTGAAACCATTTGACCTATGTCATTGTATTTATAGCTTCTTACAATTTCGTTTTCTTCCGATATGGTTGAAAGCTTGTTTGAATTGGCCTCATAGCGATATGCATATTCAGCAATATTTTTTCCGAGGGAGTTTTTTCGCGTTAAGTGTTCGATATTTCCATTAAGGTCATATTGTTCTACCGATTCATGATAAGCCTGAAGTGGATTCAATTGGAAAACCCCGGCGTTATTTTTTCCCCAATCGGACGTGCTTAATTCATATCGATCGTCATAATTAAATACATACGCGTGCTGCGTATTCGATTCGATAGGGCTGTGCCAACGCAAACTCCGGATATGGCCGGCATGTTGCTGAGCGTAGCTTTCCGGAATGGACATGTCACCTGCATCATAACCAGCACCTTTATAATCCTGATTATAATATTCTAAGGTTAATCCAAAAGCATCCGGGCGGAAAGAATTATCTACTCCGTCTTTGCCCGGATCATTATTAGAGTCCGCACTGTTTATTGCCTTCAAGGCGCCATCGGCTGTATATATATAGTCTATACCCTGCAAGGTACCGGCTAACTCCGTCCGTTTTAATGGGCCATGAACATAATAGTGATACTGTACCTGGAGCTGCAAGATTTCCGGGTTGGTCAATTCCCCATTTTTATTGTATTGAAGGTTTCCTGTAGTGGTATATGCCTTTATTAATCTGCCATCTTTATCATATTCATAGAAGTGGCTGAAACGTTCGTTGTCAAAATCTCTTTGGAAGATAACCTCCTGGACCGATCCTGTTGGACCATAACGATAATCCAGTGTTTTTACCCCAAAGTCTTTGATATCCTGAACCATCCAGTCAACCCGGCCTCGTTCGTCGTAGCTATACCAAGAGGTAATATAGTCGTCCTTTTTAGTGTAAGAAATTGCACCCTGAACAAAACGCTGAACGCGGGGAATAGGTAATTCTGATGGCTCGTCATATAGGGACATAGATCGGTCTTGTTTAATGCCCATACCCTCGGTTAAGCCACCATCCGTCGAAATATTTTCGACAATGGCGCTCATTTCCGCAGAACCGAAATCTATGCCACCCGGCTTTATTTGAAATTGACCAGATTCTATAGGTCTCCCGGAGCGATCATAATTTGTATACGAAAACTCTTTGGGAGATGCATTCCGTTGTTTGTTGTTCTGAGAAAATCTAATCTGGCCATCTTTTCGATAGATATACTTCGTTGTCCCGGCATCCTTTTCTTCAAGTGAAGTTAACCAACCCTTATAATTGTACGCGTATCTCGTCTTGTCAATTTCATCAAAATTGGTTCCATTGTACTGACTTAGCCCGTTGGGAGAAACACTGCAAATTAGCCGCCCAGCGTTGTCATAAAATTGATAAGATCTGGTAATGGGTGTAGTTTGATTTCCGAAGTAAATCGAAATTATTGAATTTCCCGATTTATCAACGTAAGAACTGGATTTTTTTCCATTTTCGTCGGTGTTATTTGTTTTGAAAAACTGTTCGGCAGAAGAAAGATATGGGATTTTTAATTCATCACTTCTCATTTTCAAATAATGGTTCAGGTAAACATCCTCAGCTTCTACCTTTTCAGTATTTGTGGTACCCATGAAACTACCACCTGCTTTAAATATATCTCCAGGTTTAGTTGCACCCTCCACATCACCGCTACCGTCATGCAAAAATAATTTACGACTATAGGGATACTTAGTTGTTGCAACCAGGGGTTCATTCAGCCTGGGATTGGAACTGCTTCCATTACTTGTGCTATAATACCATCCCAATGTTCCTTCCTCTGAAGAAACTTCCTCGGGACTCGTTTCATTACTCAGATCAAAATGAGTGTAATTGTATTTATTCCCATCCTGAGCCTTCACGAAATCACTCTTAAATCCGAATTTTATTTCTTCTCCGACTTGTTCATCTTCTCCGCACTCATCCGGTACTGTCGTTACTGTACTGGCCCGAACGGGCGCAGGCAATGTAGTGATGGCAAGTCTTCCAAAAGCGTCATATAGTGGCGCATTCGCTAACACTACCTCCGCCGACAAATTTTTGTACTGTGACTGAATGGAAATTCCTTTATCATCAAAGTAATTTCTGTTTTCAGAAATTACTCTTCCAAACTCGTCGTATGTGGTCTGATGAACAAAGTTGATTGACAAATCAACGTCGTCGGGTTCTGGCTCTGGTTCTGGATAATCCACAAATAATTCGGCGCCGAGCGCAAGCGTAATCCCAGGCTTTACAATTATAAAGCGCATACTTTTTACGGTTGCTGCAAAATGTTCCAGTACCACATCATCCGGATCGATGCTATATCCGAATTCAGCAAAATTATCAGGTAATGTGATACCACCTAATCAGAAAGTGGCATCATATCGCTGAGATGACTGGCACCATATAACCGAAATACCCAATGTGAGTATTCCTATCGTGGAAGCCGAGAGCCAGCCACCAACAACCAAAGGCAACTATATTTTATAAATTCCGTCAGCTATTTTATAAACTCCCTCAGCAATTTCTTCAGTGTAACTCGCCATGCTAACTTTGTAATTCTTTATAGTATTCTCGCGCTAAATCCTGAGGACTCAATGATTTTCTCAAGTATCTTTCTGCATAAAGTTCAAAGAAGTTATCCGTATAAAACACAACCTCATCAAGCTGCCAAGCATCACTTCAATTTACCAGATGGCGATGCGCTATTAAAAAGAGAATTGACAGGGTTGGCACCGCCGCATCGTCGGACGTCAGCTTTGGTTTACAGCCGGTTTACAACTGAGATTTTTCAGAATTAGAAAACCGCCAGAAGAACCCTTCGAAGGGCCGTCTGACGGTCTGCTTGTAGCGGGGACAGGACTCGAACCTGTGGCCTTTGGGTTATGAGCCCAACGAGCTACCAACTGCTCCACCCCGCGATATATCCCTCACGACATTGATTCCCTTTCGGTTCCTCCGTTATTCGGGGTTGGCAAAAGTAGGTCGCTCACTTCTAAAAAACAAATTACCTTTACATTTCATTATGGATGAAAAACCATTCAAATCCGGCTTTGTAAGCATTGTGGGCAGGCCTAACGTGGGTAAGTCGTCCCTAATGAACAAGTTAATGCATGAAAATCTGTCGATTATCACTCCAAAAGCGCAAACGACCCGTCACCGCATCATGGGAATACTCAGTGGCGAAAACTACCAAATCGTTTACTCAGACACCCCCGGCATACTGGAACCAAAATATACGCTTCACGAAGCGATGATGAGCTATGTGAGGGTTTCGATTGAAGATGCCGATATGATCCTTTTGGTAGTCTCTCTTGAAGATAAATACGAAGACCTGTTTGCCCGATTCACGCAGTACACCAAACCCATCTTGCTGGTTATCAATAAATGCGATTTGGCAAAGGGCTCTCAGGCAGATGATAAAGCAGTCTACTGGAAAGGAAAGCTGCCCAATCTCAACGCGGTGCTGAAAGTTTCCGCCAAATCGGGCGATGGCGTAGAGGAGCTCCTGCCCACGTTACTGGCGCTGCTTCCCGATCACCCGCCTTATTTTCCAATCGACGAATATACCGACCGGACGGAACGGTTTTTTGCCTCCGAGATCGTGCGGGAAAAAATATTTCTGAACTACGAAGAAGAGATACCGTATAGCGCAGAGGTTGCTATCAATTCATTTAAGGAAGAGGACGACATCATAAAAATCAGCGCGATCATTTTCGTTGAACGTGACTCACAAAAGGGGATCATCATCGGCAAAGGCGCCGGCATGATAAAAAAAGTAGGCACCGAGGCACGTAAGGATATGGAAGTCTTCTTCCGGAAAAAGGTATTCCTCGAAACGCATGTTAAAGTCGCCGACAACTGGCGTAAACACTCTGCACGGCTAAAGCAATTCGGTTATATCGAATAGACGGAAAGTTAAATCTTGCACCGACTCCATAGAAAAAAAATGACTGCGGAACATTTATCAAATTCCCATTTTATGGTCTAATATTGAACACATCGCCCTCAATCCATGCCTCCTGTACTAGCAAAACTTTTCACCGCCTTTGCCTTCCTTCTGATCTCCCCGCTAAACGCTCAAGACCAGCTCAGAAAAAAAATTGCAGCACTAGCTGAATCCATCTCCGGTGAAGTAGGCGTCTCCATTAGGGTGGCCGAAAGTAGCGACACGTTGTCTTATCACGGAAAACACCCCTTCCCGATGCAGAGTGTATACAAGTTCCCACTTGCATTGCTCGTGCTTAAACAGGTTGACCTGGAAAGGCTGAAGTTAGACCAGAATATATACCTCGCAAGACAGGATTATTTCCAAACCCATAGTCCGTTGATGGCCAGATATGCTGAGGCAGATGAAGAAACAACGTTGCGAGAAGTACTGCAGCTTACTGTGTCTCAAAGTGACAATGTTGGATGCGACCTGCTTTTTAGGTTCGTCGGAGGACCAAAGAAGGTTGATCAGTTTGTACACAGTCTCGGCATTAAAGATATGGCGATCCGTAACACGGAAAGAGAAATGCACCAGAACGACTCACTTCAATACCAGAATTGGAGTACGCCAATAGAAATGGCAAACCTGTTTCACACATATCATTCAAAAAAAATACTTACCCCGCAGAGTCAAGAGCTGTTATGGACATATATGGTTAACACAACGGTGGGATTGAAAAGAATCAAAGGCCAGCTTCCACAAGAGACAGTCGTGGCGCACCGAACGGGGACAGGCTCCGTAAAAAATCGTCTTACCTCCGCAGTGAATGACGCCGGAATTATCACCCTTCCAAACGGCAATCATTTGATCCTTGTAATTTATATTACGAATACGCGCGAAGATGTTGAAACTGCAGAAGGGGTTATTGCTGGTATCGCAAAAATGGCGTATGACCATTTCTCACAAGTGAGATAGGAGACCCGACCACCGTTGGGACGGAAAGGCCGTTCCAAAATGGTTAATAAATTTACCTGAGCGCGTTCAATTGTCCCGCAACAGGCTTCCGTTAAGACGCAAAAGATCAATCTCCGCTACTTTTGTAAGGTATCTCGCATTGATTAGGCGATTATAGGCGTCCGCTAGGCTCTGCTGGGCGGTGCGCACTTCAATGAAAGTATTCCCGCTGCGCTTAAAAGTTTCAAGGGTGATGTAAAGATTTTCCTTTGCAAGGCCAATGTTTTCCTCTTCGATCAATAAAACCTTTTTGGAGTTTTCATAATTCACGTAGGCGTTTTTTATTCCGACGTCAACTGTGGTGAGCGCTTGGTCGTAGAGAATTTTTTGCCGCTCAAGTGTTATTCGGGCTTGTTGAATATTCCTGCGGTTAGCAAATCCATTAATGATGGGAAGGGTAACGCTAAATCCATAAGTCCATCCCTGGCTTTGATTAAGAAGGAGTGAGGTGAAAGGGTTAACTGCAACGTTGTTGTTCGTTTCGCTATAGTTGTAGTCTGAAGTAAGGCTAAAAAACGGATAACGCTCTCCCTTCCGCTCGCGTAACGACAACGCTGCTATGTCAATGTTCTTCTTGAATGACTGAATGTTATAGCTCGTTCGCTCGATGTCGGCAGATATCTGCTCTAGCTGAATGTCAAGGTTAATAATGATGGAGTCTGAAACGTCAAATACCGCCGGAAGCTTATTGCTAACCAACCCGTTAAGCTGATCCTTCAGCTGGGCAATTGTAATTTGCTGTTGAAGGACCGAGGTGCGCTGCGCATTGAGATCGACTTTGGCCTGCAACAATTCTGGTTTAGCACCCGTTCCCACCTGAAGTCTGCGGTCTGCAAGACGTACTCGTTCTTCGCTGACCGACATCTGCTCGCGTATGGCATCCAGCTGTTGTTTTTGCCTGACGATGTCGTAATAATTCAATACAACATCTGAAACAGTATTGACCATTTGATTCTTCACGTTCAACTCGCCCTGCTCATTAATTTGTGACAGTCGTTCGCGGGTAGCGAACATTCTCAGACCATCGAAAACTAACCAGTCAAGTTCTACTGCTACGGAGAGGCTGTTTGATCGGACGTCGTCTCTATCAATTACTGAATCACTCGCCAGGATCTGATGCTGGTCAACTACATTCCATGTGCGGGATCCCGTCGCTTCGATCACGGGGAAAAATCCTCCAGTGGAGTAGCCATTATCCGCACTTGCACTCTCAGCCTGATTCTTAAAAAGCCGCACGTCGTAGTTCTGCTCCAGCGCAAGTGCGACAACTTCTTCCAGACTGACTTCTGCATCCTGCCCGAAAAGCGGGGAGCAGACGGCCAACGAAAAAAACATTCCAATGAGCCACCTACACTTCATAAACCAATTCAGGTTGTTTTGGAGCTTGCTCACCATAATCGACCGGTGTGCGCTTACGGGAGAGGAATGTATACATAGCAGGAATTACAAACAGCGTGAGGACGAGAGAAAACATAATACCACCAACGATAACAATCCCAAGTGGCTGTCTGCTCGTGGAAGCTGCGCCGATGGACAGTGCAAGTGGCAAGGATCCGAGGGCCATGGTCAGGCTGGTCATCAGAATCGGACGAAGGCGAAGCCGTGATGCTTCAAGAACCGCGTCCACCCTTGAAAGCCCTTCTTCACGCTTCTGATTGGCAAACTCTACGATCAAAATCCCATTTTTTGTCACAAGGCCAATTAACATGATCATTCCAATTTGTGAAAAAATGTTTAATGTCTGGCCAAACAGACTTAGCGCGAGAAAAGCTCCGGCTATCGCCAACGGCACCGTGAACATGATTGTCAGAGGATCTATAAAGCTTTCAAACTGGGCTGCAAGGATCAGATAGATTAGGACTAGCGCCAGCAAAAATGCGAATGACGTGTTGCTGGAACTTTCTGAATAATCGCGCGAAGTGCCTGCCAGAGCGGTTGTGAATGTATCATCCAAAACTTTCTCTTTGATCTCCTGCATAGCATTGATCCCGTCACCAATGGTGCGGCCAGGCGCCAGGCCAGCTGAAATCGTACCTGCCTTGTAACGATTAAAATGATAAAGTGACGGAGGGGTGGTAGACTCCTGAACACTCACAAGGTTGTCGAGTGATACCAATTGACCAGAGTTGGTGCGTACATACAAGCTCTTCAAATCATCAGGGTCATCCCGGTTTATCCGGGTCACCTGTCCCATTACCTGGTACTGCTTGCCATCACGGGTAAAATATCCAAAACGAAGGTTACTGTACGCCAGCTGCAACGTCTGGGCTATATCCTGAACGCTTACCCCCAATTGCGCTGCCTTCAGCCTGTTGATCTCCACGTTCAGTTCTGGCTTATCAAATTTCAAATCGATGTCGACGCCCTGTAGCGCCGGGTGTGTGCTGGCGGTCTCAAGAAACTTAGGAAGTGCTTCCTTTAGTTTCTCAAAATTGTTGTTCTGTATGACGAATTGAACGGGCAGACCGCCGCGGCGGTTAACTGAAATTGTCTGCTCCTGGATAGCAAAGGCCCGGCCTTGAGGAAAGCTGCCCAGGTTCTTGCCAACCATGTCAACAATCTGCTGCTGCGACCGGTTTCGCTCATGCGGGTCGGAAAGCGTTACTCTGATAAACCCGCTGTTCACGGAACCTGACCCCGTAAACCCTGGCGCGGTCACTGACAAGGCCGTCCTGTATTCCGGAATAGAATCCTGGAGGAACGTCACCATATCCTGAACGTACTGATCCATGTAGTCGTAAGACGTTCCCTCCACGGCTGAAAGTTGCAATCTGAATTGGTTGCGATCCTCCATAGGGGCAAGCTCAGACTGAATGTTCGTGGCCACGAAGTATGAGGCTACAAGGCACAAACCAATAATCACAAAAGATATCCAGCGCACGCGCATGAAGCCGCCGAGCCATCGCTGATACCCGCTCTCCATGCCGCTGAAGAACGGCTCAGTCTTGCGATAAAACCACGAATGCTTGTGGTGGCTCCTGGTAAGCTTAACGCTCAAAACAGGCGTGAGCGTAAGCGACACGAAACATGATATCAGGACGGCACCTGCCACTACGATCCCAAATTCCCGGAACAGTCGTCCGACGAATCCTTCCAGGAAAAGGATCGGCAGGAAGACAACGGCAAGGGTAATGGACGTGGAAATAACAGCAAAAAATATTTCTTTCGACCCTTCGAGCGCAGCACTGTGCTTGTTCATTCCCTGCTCCAGTTTCTTGTAGATATTTTCAGTAACCACTATACCATCATCCACCACAAGGCCGGTAGCAAGTACAATGCCCAGCATGGTTAGCACATTAATCGAAAATCCACACAGGTACATGATAAAAAAGGTGGCCAGCAGCGAAACAGGTATATCGATCAGCGGACGTATCGCGATCACAATATCACGGAAAAACAAATAGATCACCAGCACCACCAGGAGGAACGAAATGATCAGGGTCTCCTCCACTTCTGATATGGATCGTTTAATGAAGATTGTTTGATCCATTAAGACTTCCATCTGGATGTCGCCGGGCATATCTTTTCGTATCTGCTCCAGGCGCTTACTGAACTCGTCGGCAATCTCAACATAATTCGAGCCCGGAAGCGGAACAATCGCCAGTCCAATCATCGGAATGTTGCTCTCACGCAATATCGACTCTTCATTCTCTGGTCCGAGAACTGCCTCTCCCACATCTTTAACACGAATGTCACCGCCGGGAAGCGATCTGACGATAACATTTGAAAAGTCCTCCTCAGTGTAAAGTTTCCCGAAAGTACGCACGGTCAGTTCCGTTGAGTTTCCAGAAATCTTTCCTGAGGGCAATTCAACGTTCTCTTCATTGAGTGCTGTTTGCACATCAAGGGGTGTAAGTCCGTACGCACTCAGCTTGGCGGGGTCGAGCCAGATGCGCATTGCATATCTTCTTTCACCCCACACCTGCACGCTGCTTACTCCCGGAATCGTCTGAAGCCTTTCAACAAGTACGTTGTTAGCAAATTCGGTAAGCTGAAGCGGATCACGCGTGTTGCTTTGCACCGTCATTGCCACGATCGCATCAGAGTTGGCATCAGCTTTTGAAACCACGGGTGGACTTGTCAGATCCTGCGGAAGGGATCGTGAAGCCTGCGACACTTTATCACGAACATCATTGGTGGCAGTTTCGAGATCAATGCCCAGTTCAAACTCGATGTTGATATTGCTGCTCCCTACGCTGGATGAAGAAGTAATATTCTTGATGCCCGCAATGCCATTAATTGATTTTTCCAATGGCTCGGTAATCTGAGATTCGATAATGTCTGCATTCGCGCCGGAATATGAAGTGCGGACACTGACGTTTGGTGGATCGATAGCAGGGTAATCACGGATTCCCAGCGATCTAAATCCGATTGCCCCGAACAACACCAGAATGATGTTCATGACAACTGCGAGCACCGGCCGCTTTAGACTTAACTCCGAAATATTCATATCTGAGTTTTCTTTAAATTCCAGGCCTACCGTTGTGCGGTGAGGCGGTTAACCTTAATCTTAGCATTCGGCCGTATTGCCATCAGTCCTGTAGTAATAACAGTATCTCCTTCCTTTAATCCTTTTACAACCTGTACAAACGCTGAATCGCGAATACCGGTTTCAACAACGGTATAAACAGCGCTGTCACGCTTGAAGAGAATTACCTGCTTGTTACGGGCAGCTGGTATAATTGCCTGCGATGGGATAAGCAATGCGCGGTCATCCTTCCCGAGTTGCAGATTTACCCTTGCGAATACCCCAGGAACAAGTTCCGGATGATTTGCATTGACCAGCGCGCGGACACGAAGCGTCCGTGTATTTTGATCAACGCTATTTTCGGTTGCGATCACCGTTGCATGGTGATCTGCGTCTCCGCCATCTACCCTAAAGCTCACACGATAACCTTTCATAATTTCCTTGGCATACTTCTCCGGCACGGAAAATTCCAGCTTAAGCTTGTCGACCTGACGCAACGTTGTAATGATATCGGTAGGTGAAATGAATGACCCGAGACTAACATTTCGCAAGCCGACCTGTCCGCTGTAGGGAGCCCTGATCTCAGTTTTTGAAATAGCAATCTGAGTAGCTTCAATATCTGCCCGAAGGTTTTCCACATCAAGGGCACTAAGGTCATAATCCTGCTGGCTGATCCCTTGTATCTTCAAGAGTTCTGAACTCCGCTCCTGTGTCTTTTGCCTGATCTCTAGCTGAACCTGAAACTTTTTTAGTTGGGCCTGTTGGTCA
>JANNPM010000557.1:0-1904 GCA_031400145.1 Chryseolinea sp.
AGCTCGAGCTGTTCCGCGTGATGCGGCCGCTCATGATCGTTGACCCGATCAACGATAGCCTGGTTGCACCGCCGGCACCGACATCGCTTTGGGGCAAACTGGTGCGCTGGTGGAAGTCGCTGCAGCTCACCCACCCGCCGGTGCCGGAGCGCGTGCGGGAGTTGCTGATGAGCGACCACACTACAACATGGTGCACGAATATCCATTGGGAGGAAAACCCCCGATGATGACGCATATTTTTGAAAATTCATCAGGTAAGCGAATTATTGCAACCAAAGGAGCACCCGAGGCCTTGATGAATGTTTCTAATCTTACCGTAGCAGAAAAGCAAAAAATAGAAGCTGCGATTAAAACATTGGCAACTGATGGGTATCGTGTATTAGGCGTAGGTGAAGCTAATTTTAATAACACTAACTATCCGGCAACGCAACAGGAATTTCAATTTACATTTAAAGGCCTTGTTGCCTTCTATGATCCACCGAAGAAAAACATTTCATCCGTACTAAAAAACTTCTACAAGGCAGGAATTTCAGTAAAAATTGTTACAGGCGATAATGCTGCTACTACCACAGCCATTGCCAAACAAATTGGATTTCAAGGATACGAAAAAAGCATTAGCGGTGACGAACTCATAAAACTGTCTGACAGCGAGTTGCAAAGAGTGGTTTTAGATACGAATGTATTCACCAGAATGTTTCCGGATGCGAAACTAAAAATCATTAATGCTCTGAAAGCGAAAGCTCAAATTGTAGCCATGACGGGTGACGGCGTAAATGATGGTCCTGCACTGAAAGCAGCTCATATTGGTATTGCCATGGGCAAAAAAGGAACAGAGATTGCCAAACAGGCTGCCAGCTTGATTCTACTGGAAGATGATTTGTCGAAAATGGTAGACGCTGTGGCAATGGGCAGAAAAATTTATACTAATCTTAAAAAAGCAATCCAATATATTATATCAATTCACATACCCATTATTCTAACAGTATTGGTTCCGCTGGCTCTCGGATGGATGTATCCCAACATCTTTTCACCCATACACATCATTTTTTTAGAATTGATCATGGGGCCAACGTGCTCAATCATTTATGAAAACGAACAAATGGAAGAAAACTTAATGCTTCAAAAACCTCGTCTGTTAACAACTACCTTTTTCAATTTGAAAGAACTGACTACAAGCATTATTCAAGGATTGATGATTACAGCTGGAACTTTACTTGTCTATCAATATGCGGTGTATCAAAATTTCAATGAGCCGCTTACTAGGACAATGGTTTTCGTTACGTTAATAAGTGCTAATGTATTTCTTACATTAGTTAATCGTTCATTTTACTATTCCATCCTATCTACTATGAAGTATAAAAATAATTTGGTATTTCTCGTCATCAGCATTTCACTGGTTCTTACTGCTTTGTTATTGTACGTTAGACCGCTAACCAATTTCTTTCGCTTTGAAAGTTTGAGCGGGTACGAGCTAATTATTTGTATGGGGATAGGTTTCTTATCTGTTATTTGGTTTGAGATTGTAAAGTGGAGAAAGAGGATAGTGAGCGAAAACACCTGGTCCTGAGAAGTAATAAAAGGGAAAATAAATGCAACGAATTCTTATAACAGGTGCCACTGGAAATGTTGGCATGGAGGTTATCAAATCATTATGTGCTCTCAACGCTGATTTGGAGATTGTGGCGGGAGTTAGAGATATGGAGCAATACAAAGAAAAATTATTACCTTACAAAGTAAGCCTTATAAAGTTCGACTTTACTGATAGCACCTCGTATCATCCGGCTTTAGAAAATTGTCAACTCTTATTTTTACTAAGACCTCCACAAATTTCTGATACGGAGAAATATTTTAAACCTCTTGTGAACATCGCCAAAGAGTGTGGCATTCAACACATCGTATTTTTA
>JANNPM010000014.1:0-1861 GCA_031400145.1 Chryseolinea sp.
TCAGCTACAGTTTCTGAAGAAAAGGTATGCTTTCAGATTCACAACCGGTACATCGTGAAACAGGTGAGGTCGGGTATGATGATTGTTGACCAACAGGCAGCGCATGAGAGAATCTTGTTTGAAAAGTTTGTTAAGCAGATAAAACATAAAGCGGCACAGAGCCAGCAGAGTCTTTTTCCACAAACCATTACCTTTCCGGCTGCCGACTTCGCGCTGGTACTTGAAATGTTACAGGAGATCGAGACCTTGGGGTTCCGGATTGAGATTTTTGGCAAAAATACCTTTCTCATTAATGGCATTCCCGCTAATGTTTCCACCAGCCGGGAAAAAGAACTGTTCGAAGGACTGATTGAACAGTTTAAGATCAACCAGGCCGAACTTTCCGTACCCTTAAGTGAAAACCTGGCAAGGTCGCTGGCAAAGCGGGCATCGCTAAAGAGCGGTCAGGTGCTCGTGCGTGAAGAGATGCGCGCTCTTGTAGACAATCTGTTTGTTTGCGCCAACCCCAACTATGCGCCGGATGGCAAGCCGACATTCTTTATTTTTGAATTGAATAAAATAGCAAGTTACTTTCGATAGACTAGACTATAGAGTGCAACACCTGAGATATGCTGAGCCTTACACCGGTCGTTAGAAGTCTGATAATGATTAATGTCCTGGTCTTCCTTGCTGGTATGATTGCCCCGCAGGCTGACTTTGGTTATTGCGTGGGTATTTCAGGCTTTTCAAAAGATGTGGTATCCGGTTTCCTTTCGCTTTGGAATGTAAAAACCGACTGCTTTAAGCCGTTTCAATTGTTTACCTACATGTTTGTACACGGGGGTATCGGACACATCTTTTTTAACATGCTTACGCTGGCCTTTATGGGACCAATCCTCGAAAACTACTGGGGTACGGGAAAGTTTACCATGTTCTATGTGATTTGCGGTATAGGGGCAGGAGTCTTTAACATTTTTGTGGACTATTTTTTTGGGGCGGGTTCATTCGGAACCATGGTGGGTGCTTCCGGCGCGATTTATGGATTATTGATGGGTTTTGGAATGATATTTCCCAACATGGAGATACAATTGCTTATTCCTCCTATCCCAATAAAGGCCAAATATCTGGTGCTTGTGCTGGGCGGATTGAATTTTCTGTTGGACAGAAGTGGCAACGTCGCGCACTTCGCTCACCTCGGCGGTATTATATTCGCATTTATCCTGATAACCGCCTGGCGCACTCAGGGGAGGAATTATTAGAGGTTTATGTTCGAAGAATTCAAGAACGCCTTTCAAAGGCATAACAACGCACACGTTCAGTTGATCATCATCAACGTAGCGGTGTTTCTGCTATTGGTTGTGTTGCGTGTGGTGCTGAATGTTTCACAGCTTCCAGAAGTATTTGATGTTATCCATCAGCAACTGGCGATTCCTGCACGTTTACTGGCATTCCTTGAAAAACCATGGACGGTAATTACGTACGCATTTGTGCATGACCTTACAGGTATCTTTCACATTTTTTTCAACATGCTTTTCTTTTACTGGTTTGGAAAGTTGTTTGTTGAATACCTGGGCAGTGACAAGCTTATCGCGGTATATTTTCTGGGCGCTTTTGCCGGTGCGCTGGCGTACCTGATGGTATACAACGTAATACCCTTCTATCAGGAACGGATTCCCGGTGGAGGAATGATTGGTGCGTCAGCTGCCGTTTATGCAGTTGCTGTTGCAACGGCAACCTTATTGCCGGACTACACATTCTTCCTTATCTTCCTTGGACCGGTACGCATCAAGTACATCGCCGGCTTCTACATCCTTATCTCGTTTCTTGGGTCCGTAGGACCAAACGAAGGAGGCAACGTAGCCCACCTTGGTGGCGCGCTCAT
>JANNPM010000057.1:0-5572 GCA_031400145.1 Chryseolinea sp.
TATCAGCAGCGTAAATATGGTCCAGAATACCACCCTTCGCCTACGGAAAAAATCATACAGCTCCAGGAATACCGTGGCCATGACTCAGCTTTTCGAACGCTTAAAAATCATCAATAACACGAATGTAACACCCCCGAAAGCAATTCCTGCCACAATGGCGAGCGTTATTGCGCCAAGTATGTATTGCATAATGTGGTCGCTGAGCATATCAAGGGAAATGTCACTGCTGAATGAGATATGCCGCGCAGTCGGTCCCATCCATATTCCGCCAGTGAGATGGCTCAGAAAAAGGATCACTGGAATCATTGGGGGAATGCTGATGTTGGCTGCGATGATCACCAGAATCTTGTTTAGCCGCAGCAGAAATGATCCCGCTATCGCGATTCCTAATTGAAACCCCCACAGAGGCACAATGCCCATAAATATTCCGAAGGCTACTGAAAACGCTTTGACCGAATCTGATTCAGCGTCGTTGACGAGCTGTTCTCGTAGGACCTGGCGTAGATTTTTTTTTTAATGCTACTCCAAAGGTCCCTCGGTTTAATATAAAATATTGAGATTAGGACCAGGAAGGTGTTAAGGATGGTAATTCTGGTCACATCTCTAAAGGGACGAAAGTGAGAAATTCGTTTACCCCTTTCAGGATAGAAAACACCGACGGGTACGTGCTCCACATCAATGCCCCGCCATGACGATCTGACGAGCACCTCTATCTCAAACTCGAACTTGCGCGTAACAAATTTCATATCTTTCATTCGGCGGATGGGGTACAACCGAAATCCACTTTGGGTATCCTCCATCGTCAGTCCGGTGGTAACCCAGAACCAGAAGTTGGAAAATTTATTTCCAAAGCTGCTTTTGCTCGGAACGGTTGATTGGCCCATGTTGCGCGCCCCAATGATGATAGCCTCCGGGGCGCTTTCCATTTTTTTCAGAAACTCGGGAAGGTCTGAAGCGAAGTGCTGACCATCGGAGTCTATTGTTATCGCATAATCATAGCCCGCGGCCAGGGCATGTTTGAAGCCAGTGCGCAATGCAAACCCTTTGCCTTCATTGGTTTCATAGCAAACCTTTTCAATCATTGGAAACTTGTCCAGAATTAACTTCGTCGCGTCGGTAGAACCGTCATTAACAACAATTACATTATCCGTGTATTGAAGCACGTCTGAAATAACCTGCCCGAGCGTTTGCTCATTGTTGTAGGTCGGTATCAGTACGCAGACCTTCTGAGATTTGAAAAGCTCCCTGATCTCCCGTTGCTCCATCAGTTTATTGTCAGCGTAGCCTTCAATTTAAAAAAAGTGGTTGTCGCCGCGAACAGCGTGGCGCTAACAATGAAATGATCCTGAAATGCCGCATACGTAATGGATACATCCACTTCATTGTTTTGGTCCGGGTTGATAACGGAAAGAAACTTCATGTTATCGGCTGATGTGAGTGAGAGGTCTTTACCAGACATGACCTCCATGATTTCGCGGATGATCTGCATCATGCAAACCCCAGGAACAATTGGCAGACCAGGGAAGTGTCCTTCCAGTATCCTGTGATTTCTGTTGATGGTTATTTTCGCCGTGACTGAACCCGGCGCTGGCTCGAAGTGAGACATTGTATAGAAATCATTCAGAAGGATCATTTTTTTCAATACGGGTAAGTCCTATCTGCATATTGAATGTATGGTGTTTTAGTTCTATGCGTTCTGGCGCCGGATAACCGGTTGCAGGCATTGTTATCGAAACAATACGCTTTCCTGCCAAGCCGCTTTCCATTCTTTGTAAAGAAGCACAATCTTTGCGCGTTATGAAATAGGCTATTTCATTATTTTGCTTCACTCCAAAATATACCTCATCACCCGCAACAAACCGGGTAAAAGTGCCTTTCCGAAATGGTAGACCGATCACCAGTTCGAAATCTTTGCGCAGCGTTGCAGTAACGGCCTTTCTGTTTAACTGTCGGATGATATTATACGTTTTGAAATTACCCTCGGAAGAATATCCGATGTCAAAAAATGTCACTCCTGCCTCATTTGTGAACACCACACGCCAAGAGCTGTCAGGCATGTGCTTTATGACGATCAAGCCACTTATGTGACGACCAGCAACATGGATACTTGCGTTGTACCAGGCCAAACTGGTATGTCGAGGAACGATTCGCAAGGCACATCCGTCATCAGGCAGCGCAGCCGCCAGGTGTTGGTATTCGGAAGCACAGCCGACTGCCAGCAAGGTCACGCTAAAGAGCAAACACCGCATCTTCTATTGGTGTATTTACCTTCTTGTCCGAAAAGATAATTGTTGTTTTATCTCCCGATGGTTCGTTCATCTCAATTGAGCTTGCCGAATAATTCTTTTTTTCAACGGTGAGGACTATGGTCTCGAAGAATTCCCGAAGAGTCCGCGCTTTAGGTGTCAGCTCCAAAAGAAACGTATTCTCATCTTCAAAAACCTTAGAATCGAAATCCTTGCTTTGGAGGATGGTTCCTTGCACACAGTCAATCATGATCCGGTTCACTTGTTGAAAAAGCTTGTTGGATCTGACGTTGATCTGACTTTCTTTTTGTCCGTCCCGAACGAGCATCTTGTCTCCGTTCAGCACCATGGTGTAGATAAATGGTTTCTTGTACTCGATTTTAACGCGGTCACTTCGCTTAAACCAGAATTTTCCTGTCGCCGTAATCTTCTCCGTAAGTGCAATGAGAATTTTATCTTGCCGGAAGGAGCTTTCAATTGTCTGTACCGCGGATGACTCCTTTTGAAAGTGTTCGCGGAAAGCCGAGACCTCCTTTATCAGGGTATATCCGGGCCGTTGAGCGTATAGCGAATGGCTAGTTCCCATAGCAAATGCCATTACCAACAGGAAATCGATTGCATTACGACGTTGTTTACGCATAGGCCTTCTCCTTGACAAGTTCATCGATTCTCACAATTTTCAGTCCCACCGACGCAATGTATTCAATTAGTTCGGGCAGAATATCCTGCGTTGCGAATCCGTGGTCATGCAATAGTATTATGTCGCCGCTTTTTATTAAACGCGTTATTCGTCGCATTATCCTCTTGCGGCTTCGGATAACTGTATCGAGGGACCGAATGCTCCATCCAATGGTCACATATCGGCCGCGGGCAATTGCCGTGGCTACCATGGGGTTCGTCACGCCGTAAGGCGGACGAAAGAACGCGGGTCTAAATCCAATCGTCCCGTGTATTGCACGATCCGTTTCAGTAAGCTCGTGTGAGATTTTCGCGGATGACTGCAGGTCAAAAGAAAATTTATGCCAGTAACTGTGATTACAAACCAGGTGGCCGGCATCATGGATACTTTGAACAAGACGTTGGTGCTCCTTTACTTTCCTGCCGATACAGAAAAATGCTGCCGGCGTATTGTAGGCCTTCAATATCTGGAGAATAGATTCTGTGGCACCCGGCACCGGACCGTCATCAAACGTCAAGGCAATCTGCTTTGAATCTTGCTCACCTCGCCACCTCACGGGCACGAAAAATTCCGCTGCAAGCACAGAGCTTCCATAGGCTTGGATGCCAACATAAATACTCAAAGCGACTGCGTATGCTAAGGGTGAAAGTTTAACCCAAAAGTCGAGTATGATCAGGGCTGCGAACAAGAATCCAAATAGTATGTTAACGTGTCTTGACTTCAACATGCGCGAAGCAATATTAACGAGTGGTGGGTAGCAAAGTACGGATTATAAATCAGAACAGTGTTTGGCGGACGGTCTGCAAATCTATCAACCATTATCTCCGGAACTTGCTGAGCTTGAATTATTCTGGTGGCAATTGCCATTGCGATGGCGGAGGCAGTCGGGAATTCGCCTGTAAGATGCTTAAAAACACCCACCATGCTCGATGGGAACAACTCAGAAACAATCTCGCCGGTTGCCAGGTCATTGGTGGTGTCTCCAGACTTTCCAACGATAACAAGATCCACGTCACGGCCTGTCATTCCGAATGATCTCAGGAACGTGGTTGCGTAGTTTCGCACTACTCCATTAGCTGGCTTGTAAAGTGTCGCTACGCCTTTCAAGGATACTGCGTCATGACCCTTGGTACCCGACAGCAGAAAGTAGGCAGCGCCTTCGCCATTTAATGTTCCTGGTTCGGTATGGTCAAAAAGGCGGATGCTGTCTGACGACATTCTGCGGAAGATTCCAAAGCGCCTTTGAATGGCGTGACTGGAATTTGTAATCTCGTCTGCTGCACCCGTTAATACAAAATGGCCCGGGTCGTCGTCGAGCGTTATGATCGCGTCCAGTAAGGCGCTTTCAAATGAAAACGCCCGCTGCGTGTAGGTCTGATTGTATCCCTGACATTGTAACAGCAGCGCAAGCTGCGAACCGATCGTGTTGTGAGTCGATTGAATGAAAGGTGTGGGGGTTAATCCTTGTTCCTTGTTTTCGATCATCTTGCCCAAAAAAACGCATGTGTCTTCCATACAACCGTAACCTGTGCCGGTAATGATACCATTGGGTACCTCAACTCCAGCTTCCCGCAATGCATCCATGCCACATGCCATTCCCATTTTAATGATGCGACTCATCCGCCGGAGTTGTCTTACATCCAGGTAATGCGAATAGTCTGGTTCCAAGCATGTAAGTCTTTCGCCTGAATATGACATCGGTGCAGGCAGCAATGCGGTCTTCCCCAGGGGTTGATGCGGCCAGAGCATGCCCATACCGTTGATATATGTAGCCATACTGTATCGAGGAATTATCTGGTTACGGATATCATCCTTTTGAGAATATGATAGACGAACAATTCCCGCCAAAACCAAATGAATTACTCATCACATTATTGACCTTGTGACCGGCTTCAAAGACTAGCTGAGGTATTATATTGATCTCCGGAATAGGTTGCGTAAAGCGGAGATTTGGCAATATGCATTGATGCTGAATCGCCAGGATGGAAAATACCGCCTCTATCCCTCCGCTCGCGCCCAAAGTATGTCCGGTAAATCCCTTTGTAGAGCTAAGTGGCGGATACTGATCGCCATAAAGCCGTTGCACCGCTCTCCCTTCTGAAAGATCGTTGTTCAAGGTTCCCGTTCCGTGCAGATTAATGTAGTCTATTTCGCTGGCCCTGAGGCCAGCCATGCGCAACGCGCCGACCATCGCGCCATAAGAGCCCCTTCCCTCTGGTGACGAGGCAGTCTGGTGAAATGCATCGTTAGTATTGGCAAAACCCCTGACCATACAATATGATTTTGCGTTTTCAGTTTCCAGCACACCGTCAGAAACCAGCATTACAAAACCAGCGCCTTCACCAAGATTTAGGCCATTGCGATTCGCATCGAAAGGCCTGCAGGGCTGACCCCCCGCGAGCCGGCTTCAGCCGTGGAACCAGCGGATCAGGCCGTACAGCCCGCCAACGGTGATGACAAGCACCATGCCCAACGCCAGCCACAGCGTGCCGGAGCCGCCGCCTTTCCGGGCCGGACGCGGACGCGCCCGCTCCAGCGTCGAGTAGCCCGAACTGCGGGCCGAGAAATCGCCGCCGCGCTTGGAAAAGCCGGAACTGCGCGAAATGGCCGTCTGCGATGCATGGACTGACGATTCAGCGAACTGGCT
>JANNPM010000058.1:0-22273 GCA_031400145.1 Chryseolinea sp.
GCCGATGCTTTTCTCATCCCTGTCGAAATAACTGTTGTACCCATTGCTGGCAGGATATAATAATACGTGGACAATAATGAAGGTCCACACTGCAGTCCACGTTGACTCATTGGATGATATTGCGAGGGCGAACAGGAAAACGGGAAGCAAGAAGTAGGAAAATGGAATGCGCAGATGGAGCCAGGAAGAGCGGGAAAGCATGAAGAATATATTTATCTGTCTGAACGAGGAACACTGTGCGCTAAATTAGAGTTTTATGAACTATATTGAATTGGATGACTTATATAACAGCGATTGGTACCGCCAGTCCGCCGCATCGTTATACACAATCTCAGATTGCTGACTTCATGACGAGGGCAATGCGGCTGAATGACCGGGACAGCAGAAAGTTGAGAGCCATTTTTCAGGCGAGTGGTATAGACTATCGGTATTCTGTGCTGGAAGATTATGGCCTGAAAAGTGGATATACTTTCTTCCCGGATAATGAAGACCTTGAACCATTTCCGACCACGGCAACGCGCTTAGCGTATTTCCGCAAACACGCGCTTGAGCTGAGCGTTCAGTCGGTCAAAAATATGTTCAATGAGTTACCACAGTTCAATCAGCATGATGTCACTCACCTGATTACGGTAACCTGTACGGGTCTCTATGCGCCTGGCCTGGATATCGAGCTTGTCAGAGAGTTGGGTATGCGTTCAAACATTAATCGCACGGGGATCAACTTTATGGGATGCTATGCGGCATTCAATGCGCTAAAGGTTGCCGATGCTTTTTGTCGTCAGGATGCCAAGGTTAAGGTCCTTATAGTGTGTACTGAATTATGCAGCCTGCATTTTCAAAAGATTTCCACAGAGGATAACTTAATCTCAAATGCTTTATTCTCTGACGGTTCAGCGGCTGTGCTTGTAGAAAGTACGACCACGGCCGCACGACGCCTGATTCCCGGAGCATTTTGCAGCGACCTAATCACAGCAGGCTCCGAAGACATGGCATGGGGAATAGGAAATACAGGTTTCGAAATGAAATTGTCCTCGTATGTGCCTTCTCTCATAAAGAATGGAATTTCAGCGCTGATACAAAACTTGCTGTCAAATGAGGAAAAGAAAATTACTGACGTAAAACACTTCGCTATTCATCCCGGCGGCCGTAAAATTCTTGAAAACGTCGAACTGGAGCTCGGAATAACCAAAGCACAGAATGAGGCTGCGTACAATATTCTCAGAACCTTCGGAAACATGTCATCGCCCACCATCCTCTTTGTGATCAACAATATCTTGAAACAACTTACGGTGAAGAATCATGGCGACGAGATTCTTGGACTCGCCTTTGGCCCGGGGCTGACAGTGGAGAGCGTACTACTCCGGACTGAAATCGATGCCTGACTTTTCAACGCGATCCGTTGCCACTGAGAAGATGGACGACCTACGAACCGCCGGCCCATTAATGGATCGAACGCTGCACGAGCTCGAGTTAATCAACAGACTCCTTGGCGGTAATGCAGTTACGCTGACTGCCCTGGGCAAGATGCGCTCCAAACATCCGCAACACTCGGCACTAAAGATTGCGGACCTGGGCTGCGGACGAGGCGATATGCTTCGGTTAATTCTTTCCTGGGCAAAAAGACGCAAACAACCGGTTGAACTCACTGGCATCGACGCTAACAGATATGTCGTCACGGCAGCCCGCAATAACCTGAAGGACCTACCTGAAATAAAGTTGCTTGCTCAAAACGTTCTTGCAGAGGATTTCGGGCAGCACCGCTTTGATATTGTCATCGGCACACTCTTCTATCATCATTTTACAGACGAAGAGTTAGTAAGTTTTTTTAGCGCTTTAAAGAATAACACGCGCATTGGATTTATTATCAATGATATCCACCGTCATCCGGCAGCTTATTATGCAATCGGCCTTCTTACCTCCTGGTTTTCGAAATCTTCGATGGTAAAATTTGATGCCCCGTTGTCCGTTTTGCGGGCATTCAAAAAAGCAGAGCTCGATGCCATTCTTAGAAGATCCGGTCTTCAAACCTTTACCATACGTTGGCGGTGGGCGTTCCGTTGGCAGGTGGTGGTTTATTCGAATGTGTAGCTTATTTTATTCTTCAAAGAAGGTATGAGCTTAATTGCCGGGCACAATTTTTTGTACTTTTAATCCCATATCCTCTGAGGTTGCCCTAATGAAGACGGTTACATTTTATCATTGCTTTTTGGTTCCTATTTTCGCGTGTACTTCCAATGAACTGGGAAAGAAGGTAAATGAACCGTTTCAAGGTAGTGCCTACGAGTCCAATAACAGATTCTTTCGCGGAACCGGTAGAGGTGTTTATTGCGCATAAATTTACAGCCGGAGGAATTTTGTAATGATTCGTGTTTATACCATCGCTCAGGAAAGAATCACGCAACACAAGAATCCCTCATTCGCGGAAATAGCGGCGCTAGCAAACGTAATATGGCTGGATCTGCAATCTCCCACACCTGCCGAAAAAGAGTTTGTGGAGAGGAATTACCAGATTGAGTTCTTCACCTCACAGGAATTGCAGGAAATAGAAAGCAGCTCAAGGTTCCAGGAAACAGAGGAGACCATTGAAATAAATCTTGGATTTGTCCTTAGCGAGGGGGAGCTGACGGTACAGAGTGTAACCTTTATTTTGAAGGAAAATATTCTTTTTACGTACAGACAAGGCGATCTCAAGGTATTTGGCGAGGCGGTACGCCGGCTAAAGTCAGCAAGCTCAAGCGAAAAAAAAGGGCACGGGTTGAATGTCTTTCTTACGATTCTTGAAACCCGCATCGATGGTGACGCAGACCTTATTGAGGGTGGTAACAGAAAGCTAAACGGCATCAGCAAGGAGCTTATCAGCCGGCGCGCGCTTAAGCAGGACCTTCTGCTGGAAATTACACAGCTCCAGGAAAATGTAATGCTGTTACACGAAACCATTACGGAAAAGCAGCGCGTCGTCAGCTCGCTGATACGAATACCTGAGTTCAATAAAATTGAGAATGAGCGACTGAAAATTATTCTCAAGGATATAGCGTCGCTCCTGCAGCACTCGCAGTTCAGCTCTGAACGTTTGGAGTATTTACAAAACACATTTCTGGGTCTGGTTAACATCGAACAAAACCAGGTGATCAAGATCTTTACGGTAGTAACGGTGGTTTTTATGCCCCCCACCCTCATCGCAAGTATTTATGGAATGAACTTCTCCTTCATGCCTGAAATGAACTGGATAATCGGTTATCCATTCGCGCTCGCATTGATGATTTTATCGTCGTTGGCGTTCTTGTGGTATTTCAAACGCAAGAAATGGCTATAAATCAAGGAAAAGTGAAAAGGCTGGAACCACGATGTGTATTGAAGACATTACTTGCATGCGTTGCTAATCCTTCATTCGATCGTATATAAACAACAAAAGTGAAAGCACGATGCTAATAACGATGCAGGTAGCAATTGGAAAATAGAATTTAAAATTTCCCTTCTCGATCGAAATATCGCCGGGCAGTCTTCCGAAGAACGGAATTTTGGGACCGTATGCAATCAAAACACCCAGTATGATGCAAACAATTCCCACGATAATTAACAACTTGCCCATAATAGCTTGACCTCCAAATTTAGTTCATATGCGGCAAATCGATCGTGTCTCACGATGAGAAAAGGAAACCTTTACCTTATTCCTAACATCATTGCGGATGGTACAGGAAATGATGTGATCCCTTCAAGGGTAAAATCAGAATTGCTCCACATCACGCATTTTTTTGCTGAAGATCTCCGCACGGCCAGAAGGTATTTTAAAGGTCTGGGGATCTTCGAGTCTATCGAACCTTTGCAATTTCGGTTGCTCAACAAAGATACAAGCCAGGGTGAGATCAAAGAACTCTTTAAACCCGTTTTCGATGGACTGGACGTTGGTGTAGTATCCGATTCAGGATGTCCAGGAGTGGCTGACCCGGGGGCGCTCGCAGTGAGGTTTGCTCATGACAACGATATAACAGTTGTTCCGCTCGTGGGGCCTTCTTCTATTCTTCTGGCATTAATGGCATCAGGCCTCAATGGGCAACGTTTTTCGTTCTTTGGTTACCTGCCCATTGATGCGAAAGAATCTGCAAAGGTGATCCGGGATCTCGAAAAAGAGTCAAGGCAAAAAAATATGACGCAGCTATTCATTGAAACACCATACAGAAGCAATGCGCTATTTCAGCATCTGATAAAGATCCTCCACGATGAGACGATAATGAGCATTGCAGTCGATCTCACGTCCACCGCAGAGGTGATCAAAGCACATTCCGTTAAGAAATGGAAAAGACTTGATATGAAATTGCCTAAAGCACCGGTGGTTTTCTCGTTTTTGGCTAATTAACCTTCATCAACTCAAATACTCTTTTTGTTTTACATAAATCGCAATAAATTTGCGACGCTTAAACTCCTTATCGATACATATTATCCCTAACAAATCGCTGTATGCCTCATTTATTTACCTCAGAATCGGTTTCTGAAGGACACCCTGACAAAGTAGCGGATCAGATATCGGACGCGTTGATTGATTATTTCCTCGCTTATGATCCCAATTCGAAGGTGGCTTGTGAAACTTTGGTGACCACGGGACAAGTTGTTCTTGCCGGCGAGGTGAAGTCCGAAGCATATCTTGACGTTCAGGAAATCGCACGCGAAGTCATCCGAAAAATAGGATACACGAAGAGTGAATATATGTTTGAAGCTAATTCATGTGGTATTCTTTCTGCCATTCATGAGCAATCTCCCGATATCAACCAGGGTGTCGAACGCCGCCGGAAAGAAGATCAGGGCGCAGGCGATCAAGGTATGATGTTTGGCTATGCCACTAACGAGACCGATAATTTTATGCCCTTGCCACTCGAGTTGGCGCACCTTCTTCTTCGTGAGCTGGCCGCGATCCGTAAAGAAGGCAAAGTCATGAACTATCTTCGCCCGGATGCAAAATCTCAGGTAACGATAGAATACAACGATGATAACAAACCACAACGCATCGACACAATTGTAATTTCAACTCAGCACGACGACTTTGACAAAGACGCGAAAATGCTGCTTCAAATCAAGGAAGATGTTATCAACGTCGTTGTTCCAAGGGTCAAAAAAAAATTGCCAAAACGCGTTCAGAAGCTTTTCGGCGACGATATAAAGTACCATGTTAATCCAACGGGCAAGTTTGTTATCGGCGGGCCACATGGCGATACCGGGCTGACTGGCCGCAAAATAATTGTCGACACCTACGGTGGCAAAGGTGCTCACGGTGGTGGTGCGTTCTCAGGCAAAGATCCTTCAAAGGTTGACCGTTCTGCAGCCTATGCTACAAGGCACATTGCAAAGAACCTCGTCGCCGCGGAGGTTTGTGACGAAGTACTTGTACAGGTTGCGTATGCCATTGGCGTGGCTCAGCCTGTAGGTTTTTATGTGAACACCTACGGCACTTCAAAAATCGGAGTTACTGATGGTGAGATAGCGAAGATAATTGCAAAGATTTTTGACATGCGTCCCTATTTCATCGAACAACGGTTTAATCTGAGAACGCCAATATATGCGGAAACTGCCGCTTATGGTCACATGGGCCGCGAGCCAGAAGTGGTAACAAAAATATTCAACGAGGGAAAGAAATCAGAGAAAAAGGTTAAAGTAGAATTATTCCCATGGGAAAAGCTTGATTACGTAGATCCGGTGAAGAAAGCTTTCAAGATCAAGTAGCTGCTATACGTTAACAACAAAAGGGCCCCGCAAAATCAGGGCCTTTTTTGATCATGCGGCTAGGTTAATGTGATGCACTCCGAATTACTATTACTCCATCATGTGAAATGAAGCACGGGACAATTTGTGCCTATATGATATTGATCAGTCTTGGGCTTCGTGAAACTATCGCTCAGACGCCTCTTCCTTTCCCTCCCTCCGACACAACCCAGGTCCTGAACGAAATTGTGGTTCAGGGTTACTTGTACAACCGGCCATTAGGTGAGGTCCCTGCATCTATTGCCGTACTTCGCGAGCAAGACTTTGAACGCTATAGCAACACCTCTTTTCTCCCTGCGGTAAACACAATCCCCGGTGTCAGAATGGAAGAAAGATCACCGGGAAGTTACAGGCTTTCGATCCGAGGCAGCCTGCTTCGCTCTCCATTTGGCGTTCGTAATGTAAAGTTATACTGGAATGGTCTGCCGATTACTGACGGTGGAGGGAACACATATCTCAATCTGATCGACTTCAATGCCATCACGTCGGCAGAGGTGATCAAGGGTCCGGGAGGAAGCCTCTACGGTGCGGGTACCGGCGGCGTTGTTCTTCTGACAAAGCAAGTTTCGACATTTCCATCACTTACTCTTTCGGCTGCCAGTGGGAGTTATGGCCTGCGGGGATACCACATTCAAGGTGAAGGCGGAACGCAAAAAGTGAAGGCGTCGGTGCAATATGCACATCAGCGTGCGGAGGGGTTCAGAGAACATGCGGGCATGCAGCGCGACGCGCTCAACGGTGATATCATTTTTTCCCTGGATGCCAAGAGCACGTTGTCGGCTTCATTGTTCTATACATATCTCTTCTATCAAACGCCTGGAGGGCTTACAAAATCACAATACGACGAAAATCCACGTCAGGCAAGACCACCAAAAACAACTGCTCCCACGCAGCCGGGAGCAGTTGATGCTAAAGCAGCAGTCACAAACAAGACTGGTTATGCCGGCATTGTTTACGATTATGATTGGAATTTACAATGGTCTTCCCGTACAGGAGTCTATGGGTCATTCACTGCGTTTAAAAACCCCACGATTCGAAACTATGAATCGCGTGATGAAACCAATGCAGGTGCGCGCCATGAAACACGGTATGCATTCAGGCGACAAACTTGGAAGGGAAAGATTACGTTAGGAGGAGAGTATCAATTTTTTTTCTCGCCGGTTGACGTCTATGATAATATAGAGGGCAATCCAGGGAACACACAATCGAGTGATGAGCTAACGTCAGGTCAACTGCTTCTGTTTGCTCAGGCAGAGTTAGAGCTGCCTGCGGCGTTTTTTCTGACTTTCGGCGCAAGCACAACTCTTCTGCAATATGGTTTCACCGCTAAGCTAGGAGACCCTCAGGGGTCTCAAAGCCGGAAATTTGAGCCGGTGTTTTCGCCAAGAGTAGCCCTCTTAAAAAAGGTGGCGCCTTCAATTTCGGTTTATGCAGCTATCAGTAAAGGTTTCTCTCCCCCATCGCTCGCGGAAGTAAGACCTTCCGTGGGAACATATAATAATGCGCTGAAGCCAGAAACCGGATTAAGCCTTGACATCGGTATGCGAGGGGAAATTTTCGAACGCCAATTGTTGTTTGACATCACAGTTTACGACTTCCGGCTAAAAGAAACGATCATTATTCAAAGAACCGCGGATGGCGCTGAATATTTTGTCAACGCTGGTGAAACTTCTCAGCGCGGAGTGGAAGGGAAATTGTCCTGGTCGCCACCGATAAAAACAAAAGTTGTATCATCAATGAAACTCTGGACCAGCTATGCGTACAATCACTACCGCTTCTGCGATTACGTTCAGGATGATGTAGACTATTCAGGAAATCGCCTTACAGGGGTCGCGCCGACTACACTCGTGTATGGTTTAGACCTGACAGCCTGGAGACTTTATGTCAATCTTACCGGCAGCTCCACCGCTGCCATCCCGCTGAACGATGCCAACACGGAATATGCAGCCAGTTTTAATTTGATGGGTGCACGACTGGGATACAAAGATCGGGTATCAAAGAATTTCACGTTTGAGGTTTTTGCAGGTATAGACAATGCCTTTGATGAGACTTATAGCCTGGGCAATGACCTCAACGCAATTGGCGGACGCTATTACAACGCTGCGGCCGGACGAAACTATTTCTTTGGCATTAAGCTGCATCCTGGCTGGACGAGGTCTGCTAATTGAGGAGGCACTGATTCCAATGTGTAGGCGCTGGTGTAACTACTTGCGCTAGTGCCAGATGGTTCCACGTCACTTTAATCGCTGCAACACATCAACAATCTGCGAGGCATGTACGCGTGAGTTTTCAATAAACCATTTGTTTGTTTTTAGTCCTCCACAAACAACGCCGGCAAGGTATATGCCAGGCACATTGGACTCCATCGTATCGGCATTGTATTCAGGTGTATTAAATTCATCATTCATAAAAGTAATTCCGCACCGCTTCATAAAATCAAAGGGAGGTTGATATCCGGTCATAGCCAGTACAAAATCATTTTCCAGAACTATTGTTCCCTCCGGTGTCAAGACCTCCGCCGTCGCTTCCGTGATTCTTGTAATCATTGAATTGAAGTACGCCTTGATCGACGACTCCTTTATCCGGTTCTCAATGTCGGGCCTGACCCAATACTTGACATTTTCACCGATTGCGCGCTCGCGAATGATCATCGTTACGTTCGCCCCTTTGCGATAGGTTTCCAATGCTACATCTACCGCAGAATTAGAAGACCCGACGACAATTACCTTTTGCCGGAAGTAAGGATGAGGCTCATCATAGTAATGCTTCACTTTTGGAAGTTCTTCACCAGGTACATGCAACAGATAAGGCCGATCATAAAATCCAAGAGCAAGGATGACAGCCGAAGCAGTATATGTATTCTTCGTTGTAGTGACTGTATGCCTGTCTCCCTTAAGCGCCACAGATGTTACTTCCTCGTATAATCTTACCTCCAGGTCCCAGGTAGCACATACTCTTCGGTAATACTCGAGCGATTCTACCCGGTTTGGTTTTGGTCCGTGCGAGATAAAGGGCACACCGCCGATCTCCAGTTTTTCCGAAGTGGAAAAGAACGTCATGTTCAAAGGATAGTTGTAAAGGGAGTTTACGAGACACCCCTTTTCCATTATCAGGTAGCGCATTCCGGCTTTTTTTACCTCAATGCCGCACGCCAGTCCGATTGGTCCGGCGCCGATTATTACGATGTCATATTCGCGTTCGCTTTCCATACGCCGAGAGGCCGTTATTAGCTCAAAAATAAGATTAATTAAGACGTCGGTAATGACTAGTATTCATCTTACCTGCTCGCAATAGCGAAAGAAGTATCTCGTTCGATTTCGGCCGTGTAAACCTAATTGACTAAAACTTGCCGTAAATCCCAAATTCACTTTACCTTGGTGATCAAAATTTGGATTTTTTGAAATGAAAGATGTTCGCGTACGGTTCGCACCAAGTCCCACAGGCGCACTACACATCGGCGGTGTAAGAACAGCCCTATATAACTATTTGCTGGCCAGGAAGTATAATGGGAACATGATACTTCGCATTGAGGATACCGATCAAACCCGGTACGTACCGGGCGCTGAGGATTATATCCAGCAGGCACTGCAATGGGTGGGAATAACGATCGATGAGGGCCTCGGCGTTGGAGGGCCACACGCACCCTACAGGCAATCAGAAAGAAAGCCCATTTATAGGGAGTATGCTCAGCGCCTTGTCGACGAAGGCAACGCATATTATGCCTTTGATACTGAACAAGAACTTGATGCCATGCGTGAAAGGCTCAGAACAGCGGGGGTTAACTCACCTCAATACAATAGCATCACGCGCATTCAAATGCGAAATTCTCTTACACTCCCCGTCGATGAGGTGGAAAGCCTGTTGAAGGCAAAAACACCATTTGTAATCAGGCTCAAGGTGCCACGGAAAGAGGAAGTGAGGTTGAATGATATGATACGTGGATGGGTGATGGTTCACTCTTCGCAGATAGATGACAAGGTGTTGATGAAAAGCGATGGTATGCCAACGTATCATCTTGCCAACGTAGTCGACGATTACCTGATGAAGATTTCTCACGTCATCCGTGGTGAAGAATGGTTGCCATCTGCACCGCTGCACGTACTCTTGTATAAGTATCTCGGTTGGGAAGCGGATATGCCGCAATTTGCCCACCTTCCGTTGTTGCTTAAACCTTCTGGAGACGGTAAACTGAGCAAGCGCGATGCAGATCAAATGGGTTTTCCAATCTTTCCATTAGATTGGACTGATCCAAACACTAATGAAAAAGCTGCGGGATTTCGTGAGTCAGGATATTTGGCTGAAGCGCTGGTCAATTTCCTGGCGTTCCTTGGATGGAACCCTGGTACAACTCAAGAAATTTTTTCCATGGACGAATTGGTCGCCGCGTTCAGTGTTGAACGCATTGGCAAGGCAGGCACAAAATTCGATATACATAAAGCACAATGGTTTAATCAGCAGTATCTCCGCGCGAAGACCAACGAAGAGCTTGCCGACTATCTGCTTGCCTCACTTACACTGGAGGGTATTACCTGTCCTCGAGATAAGGCAGTAAAAATAGTTGCTGTCATGAAAGAGCGGGCCGTTTTTCCCAAAGACTTCTGGGAACAGGGGCAGTTCCTGTTTTTTGCGCCGACAACTTTTGAAGAGACAGTAGTAAACAAGAAATGGAACGAGGATGCCACCAAAGTTTTACTGGCATATAGGGAGGCGCTGCTGCACCTTTCGACGTCCGATGCCACGGTCTTTAAGAGCACCCTTGATGAGGTTACCCATCAGCTAGGCATAGGCACCGGCAAAATTCTCCAGGCATTGCGGCTTTCTGTAACCGGTGCGGGGGCTGGGCCTGACCTGATGATGATTATGGAGATAATTGGCAGGGACGAGGTGGTAAAACGCATAGGATATGCGCTGGAACATTTAAAATTGAAGGTCGCCTGATCGGTTCAGACAACCGACAATGTTCTCGGGCGTGGATTCAGAATTTGAAATTCATTTTCAGGTGGTGACAATTGCCAGCAAGCAGATACGTAACTTTGATTATGACCAAAAAATCCAACAAGCCCGCAAATAAGCCTAAGCCACGGGTCCACAAGGATCTCCAGGGGCTTGATATCACAATTGATCAGTTCGGCGAGATCAAGGCCAATATGGACATTGAAAAGTTGAACGACTTTCTCGACAAGAATGTCGATGATAAGAAGCTCGCCGAACGCGACGATTATGACGACATGAAAAAAGGAGAACCAAAGAAAAAGAAATAAGCCTTATCCCGTCCTCTGTGAAAGCAACACGCGACGGCCTTCTTCCGTTTTACTTCATACCAAATTAGATCGATGATGAATAAATCACATGAAATAGATTTTAAGATCAAGGGAGAAAGCATTCAGATCGTAGAAATTGAGCTTGATCCTCTGGAGACAGTCATTGCTGAAGCTGGGGCAATGATATACATGGAAGATGGAATTAAGTTTGAATCGAAAATGGGTGATGGCTCCAACCCCAGTCAAGGATTGTTTGACAAGCTAATTTCTGTTGGCTCTCGTGTATTGACCGGAGAATCACTTTTCATGACACATTTCACCAACCATGGTCGTCAAAAAGCCAAGGTCGGCTTCTCTGCACCTTATCCCGGCACCGTTATTCCGGTGCAATTATCCGAAAGTCCCGGAAACGAATTGATCGTTCAGAAGGATGGATTTCTTTGTGCCGCATTTGGCACTAAAGTAACTATCACTTTTAATCGCAAGCTCGGAAGCGGACTTGTGGGAGGTGAAGGATTCATTCTCCAAAAACTTAGTGGAGACGGTAAAGTATTTGTCCACGCCGGAGGTACGGTAATCCAGCGTCGGCTGAACAATGAGACCTTGCGTGTAGACACGGGTTGCGTTGTAGCTTTTGAATCTCAGATCGACTTCGATGTTCAAACAGCCGGCGGGATGCGTTCTATGCTTTTCGGTGGCGAGGGCATCTTTCTTGCGACCCTTAGCGGTACCGGTAGAGTTTGGTTGCAATCAATGCCTATCCGTAAATTAGTTCAGGCACTTGCTCCATACGGACGCAGCAGTGGAAAAGAAGCTAGCTCTTTATTAGGAGGGTTGTTGGAGCGCTAGCTTTTTCGCGTTCGAACGCTTCAGTACACGAGCGTTCTTTGTGAACCTATTACGTTTTTAGTCAGACGTGGCTTTCCTCACTCCTTAATTTACAAAGTTTCGCACGCCGGTCAATGAAAAATATAAGGTTAGGCCTTATACGTGAATGTAAAGAGCCACCAGATAAGCGCGTAGCTTTTACGCCGCAGCAGGTAGAGGAAATCGAACAACTGTTTCCTTACGTAAAGGTGCATTGTCAGGAAAGTAACGTACGCTGTTATTCAGATCAGGAATACGCCTCTTTAAATACGACTATAACTGCCGATATCGATCAATGTGATATTCTCATGGGTATTAAGGAAGTACCGGTCCACCAACTGATTCCAAACAAGACATACCTTTTTTTCTCACATACGATAAAAAAGCAGCCATACAACCGCGAGTTGTTGCGAAGTATTCTTCAAAAGAATATTACCCTTATCGACTATGAGGCGTTGAAGGACAAGCAGGACAACCGGCTTGTAGCTTTCGGACGCTACGCGGGAATTGTGGGAGCATACAACGGATTATGGACTTACGGAAAGCGCTATGGTGGCTATAACATGAGGAGAGCCTACGAATGCTTCGATGTCAATGATCTTAAGCTCGAACTTAGAAAGGTTCAGCTGCCTGCTGTTAAAATCATTCTTACCGGCTTTGGAAGAGTAGGTAAAGGCGCAATGGAAACACTGGATACGGCCGGTATTCGTAAGGTACAACCTAAGGATTTCTTATCACGCTTCTATGACGAACCTGTTTATGTCCAGCTCAGCAGCAGCGATTATCATAGCAGACTCTCAGGCGCACATTTCAACCGCGCGGAGTTTCATCAGTATCCTGAACGTTATCATAGCCATTTCCTGGACTATACAAAGGTTGCTGATGTGTTAATGGCAGGAGCTTTTTGGAATCCTGCTGCTCCGGTCCTGTTTACACGCGATCAAATGCGATCGGCAGAATTCAAAATCAGAATTATCGCAGACATTACCTGCGACATTAACGGATCGATCCCAAGCACGATTAGGGCGAGCACAATAGACCATCCGCTGTATGATTATTCTCCCGCAACAGGGTTAGAGGACAAGCCGTTTAGCGATCCGGCCTTTATCACCGTTATGGCGGTTGATAACCTGCCCTGCGAGCTGCCACGGAGTTCTTCTGAAGAATTTGGCAGAGATCTGATCGACAAAATCCTTAAGCCGCTGCTTCATGAAGACATCGAGGGAATAATCGAACGTGCGACGATAGCAAAAAATGGTGAGCTCACGGATGCCTTTCTGTATTTAACGCAGTATGTGGAGGGCGAGGCGTCAAAGTTAAACAAGTATTGAGGCGGGGGAAAGACCAGTTTCAGTCCACACTTATTTTACCGGTAATATCCACGGACACATTCCAGGCAGATTTTTTCGACCTTTGTGCAATGTACTTATACAATGAAACCGTGGGAATTGATAAAGACGTGGAGACAGAGTGGCTTCAATGGATGAAGAGAGATCACATTCCAAGGGTTATGGAATGTGGAATGTTTTTTCAATTTAAGATTTATAAAGTATTGCACGATCAGGACGAAGGAAGTGTTTCTTATAGTGTGCAATACTTCGCGGAGACAATCAACCACGTCAACACCTATTTTGAAAAATATGCTCCGGCCTTATTGGCCGCGCATCGCAGCCGCTTCCTAAATAAGCATGTGGCTTTTATGACCTTACTCGAGGAAGTCTGAATCAGTGAATATAGATAGAATTTGGTCCCTTTCCAGCCGGCAGTTCATCCAGGTATTGCCAATCGTTGTCCCGTACTTTTTGTAGAAGTTTATCGCGGGTTCATTCCAATCCAGCACTTGCCACATCATGCCCGTGCATTCCTGATCGAGGGTATGTTGCATCATTTTTTCAAACATCAGTTTACCTACTCCCTGACCCCGGACTTTTTCGGTAACAATAAGGTCTTCCAGATACAGTTGCTTACCCTTCCACGTCGAATAGCGCCAATAATATAGTGCGAGACCAACGATTTCATTCTCAATGACGGCGACAAAAAACCAATACAAAGGATTCTGTCCAAAGCCATCTTGCTCCATTCGGGCCACCGTATTCTCTACTTCAGCAGGAGCTTTTTCAAAGGTCGCCAATTCACGCACCAGCTTCAATACCGCGGGCAGGTCTTCCCTTTTTCCTTCTCGTATGGTTATAGCGTGTTGCATAAATCCGTGACGTATTGTTGAAATCCACTATGTAGACTTTCTCACCACAAATTCCGTTAGATGTTCCTACTTCTACATCAATTCCTTCTGTGAAATATTTATGAAATGCTTCGTTGTTGATTAATGCATTCGGACTATCAGTACGCAGTACCTTTTTCAAGGCATCTTCCTTGGCGTCTTGTGTAAGAGGGGTTAAGTTTATCAATTGCATCGCGAAGATGAGTAACCAATACCACCTCATTGTATTGCCTTTCCGGGTGGCCTCCATCTGGTGATATATCAGGACCATTTATATAGAAGTAGCCCAATCTCATCAGGTAGTCGAGCCCTATCTGTTCTATCTCATTTTCGCTTAAAATTGCCATATTTTACGGTTTATGTGCAATTGGCACTCATTCAAAGCATACTGTATATCAGCTAGTTATCCCTACCTGTCCTCCTTGATGCCAGATTATAGCACCTCTATCTCTAATAGGCTCTAATAATCGTGAAAGTGTTTATTCTCAATACCGAATATCAGCCACGCATGCGGCCTTCTTTTCAGATTTGCTTCGTTGCTTAAGGCCGAGAAATATTTGCCCAGTTTAGTAAAGTCATAATTGTTTTTAGCTTCCTTAAACTCCACCACTTCAGTTTCATCAGGAAGTTGCTGCAATTGTGATAGTATGTATAAAAGTTCTTGCTGTGTCATACTTCCACTGGAATTTTTCCGGCCATGAGTTTGGGTAACAGGCTGTCATCTTGCTTTAAAGGGTTTTGAGCGAAATTTCAAAAAGGAAAACCCGACCGGAGAGTCGGGTTTTCCCGTTGAGTACCCGGGACGGGACTTGAACCCGTACAGATATTACTATCCACAGGATTTTAAGTCCTGCGTGTCTACCAATTCCACCACCCGGGCTTAAATGAAGAGTGATTTGGGGATTCTGCAGGTCCCTGCATGCTTGCCGGGAATTCAAAATCACCAAATCACTCAATAATTGATATCAAATGGATTGAGCGGGAAACGAGACTCGAACTCGCGACCCCGACCTTGGCAAGGTCGTGCTCTACCAACTGAGCTACTCCCGCAATTGCCCCTCTTTCCGCCATTAACAGAATTGGGAGTGCAAATTTAGTTCTCCTTCCTAATTTTCCAAATTCTGCCAGGAAAGAGTCAATTTCACGATTTCAAAGCCAAAGGTCATCGCAATTATTTAACGGCAATACAGGAAATCTCCAAATTTGCATCTTTTGGCAGTCTGCTAACCTCCACAGTCTCCCTGGCCGGGGGTTTCCGGTTGAAGTAAGTTCCATAGTGCTCATTGACCACGGGAAAATTATTCATATCCTTAAGAAATATCGAGGTCTTCACCACATCGGAAAAATTCATTCCTGCCGCTTTCAACACTTCTC
This sequence comes from Chryseolinea sp., assembly GCA_031400145.1. Lineage (GTDB taxonomy): Bacteria > Bacteroidota > Bacteroidia > Cytophagales > Cyclobacteriaceae > Chryseolinea. Next base: position 15,475 of record JANNPM010000058.1, read on the forward strand.
CGATGTTCGTCATCACCTGACTCGTCTCGTCTGCGATATTATCAACAATCATTTTTCCAGTTGATCGTTGAATCGCTATCTGACCACTTACAAACAACATGTTATTCGCTTGAATTGCTTGACTGTACGGCCCGATCGGCTCCGGAGCATTTTCGGAATAAACGACAGATTTTGACATAATTTTAAAGTTTAAAATTTAATTTAGCACATGCCAAAGTAAACATCATCCAACGATTAAGGAAAGGAATGAATATTTTAGTTATTAGGGACGAGGTTGATCTTCAGGATTGCAGCAAGAGGTTCGTTGACTGGCAACATTTCCCCTATTTTCAGGAGCAACGCGATGACAAGAAATTCCTTCCAAGCCATGACCTGATCTTCGATTTTGTAATTGGTGAGGTGCCTCACCAATTTGAGGTCTATAGAGACCATTCAACTACGGACTCCATACTGTCCGCTCGTTAAGAACTATCTTAGCGTAACCGCGCATCAAATTTGGAAATCCCCGTGTCCCCGATAGAGCCCGCTCGCAAGAACTGGAGCAACTTCCGTATTCTGATCTACGTAATCGGCGCATTTCTTCTTTTTCTTTTCGCCCTTGAACTGTTGACATCCTCACTGCAGCACATGACCAGAAATGCTGCTGATACTATTTTGACAGCAACGTCCAACCCGTTTACGGGCCTTTTCATCGGACTGGTTGTTACGGCAATGCTTCAAAGCAGTTCCACAACCACTGCGCTGGTGGTGGCCATGGTTGCCTCCGGCGCCCTTGCATTCGAAAGCGCCATTCCCATTATAATGGGTGCCAACATAGGCACTACCATCACCAGCATAATTGTGTCCCTTGGGTTCATCAACAAGCGAAAGGAATTCCGAAGAGCGGTGGCCGCGGGAATTTATCACCACTTCTTCAACGTCCTTACAGCAGTTATACTTTTCCCGTTGGAATATTATTACGGCTTCTTATCTGATCTGGCAGTCTGGATAACAAAGGGGCTATTTAGTTCTTCGTCCCTTCCGTCGGCTCCAGCTTCGTCAGGTGGATGGACTGTGATTACACCAATTACAGACCTTTTTCTGCGGACTACAGAAAGTCCTTTTCTTATTGCGCTGTTCGCCTTATTGCTGCTGTTTGGCTCTATAATGATATTCAGGCGGTTGATCTCCGCTTTGTTGAAGGCACGGTCACCCGAATCATTCAGCCGCTTTTTCTTTAAAAATCAAATCAAATCATTTGCCTGGGGGCTTGTAACAACCGCCGCAATACGATCGAGCACCGTTACCACCTCGGTCGTAGTACCCATCGTGGCGAAGAAAATTACCAGCCTCCGGCAGGCTGCGCCATTTATTATGGGTGCCAACGTAGGGACTACCATCACGGCTTTCATTGCTGCGACTCTGTACACCAGCACCTTGAGTTCTATCAGCATCGCTATTGTCCATTTTCTTTTTAATCTGCTTGGTGTAGCGCTCTTCTTTCCGATCCCTGTGCTGCGAAAGCTGCCAATCAAACTGGCGGAGTGGATGGGAAGCCTGACGTTGAAATACAGGTTGATTGGTTTCGTCTACATTCTGGTTGCTTTTTTCTTTCTTCCATTTTCATTAATCTACTTCAACCAGGATTCCATTGACGCTTTCACACTTACCTATGAACGCATCGATTCCGTTAAAGCTATTTCGCATTATCGGGTAGAAACACGAATGAACAGACACACCAGCATGGGCACTTGGACAACCTATGCAGGTAATGGCGACGAATCAAATGAAGAACCCTCACTTATATTCCCGATATCATTAAAAAATGAATCGCTCTCCATCGGTCGCCGGATTTTTCAGCTGAAGAGGCCAGGATTCTGCTGGGATGGAGTTGATGAACACGGAACGATGAATTCCTGTCTTGAAAAAATATTACCAGCATATCGTACCGCCGGGCACACCTTCGACTCTGTCTTCGTCTATAGGATCACCTACCATGCACGCCGCGATACTTCCATCCATCGTTACTATATGAGTGCGCCTTATAAAATCATCTTGCAACATCAGATAGTTAGCCCCAGGGAGTCAGAGATGACAGAGAAATTGGTTGGTTTCGACAGGCTGTGATCTCCCTTTATTTCAATTCTAATAACTATATTGCATCAACCGAAATTTTACAGACGTGCTGAAGGATACTGTGCTTAAATTCTTAAAACTAGATAGTCTCGTTGAGCACATAACCGGCTATGTGGAAGCACGGATTGACCTGATGAAGGTAGAGATACAGGAAGCTGTATCTAAAGTACTTTCAAAAGCGCTTGTGTCTGTTGTTATAATCGCCTTCCTCACGTTGTTTGTCTTACTGATCAGCATGGCACTGGCCTTTAAACTTGGTGAAAGCATTGGTGCCTTCGGAGGCTTCGCTCTTGTTGCTGGTTTTTATCTAATAATTGCAATTATTGCCTTTCTTTTGAGGGACGCGATCGCCTCGGCGATCGAAACCAAACTGCAGGAGGTTATCAAAAAGACAAAAAAATAGTTATGGATCTCTATGAATCTAATGACCAGAAGAAAATGGAATTGCTTACGCGATCATCAAAACATCGTCAGGGCGTTGAGGACGAGGTGAAGCTTATCTCTGAACGGACGCAAAGTATTCTTACCAATGCGTTGATTGTGGGCGGAACGCTCGCGGCAACGTATTTCCTCGCTCGTCAGATGTCAAGGCGAAATTCCAAAAGGAAGGGTCGTATTAAAAAGGTAAAGATTGTTCCATCATCAACGGCCCACGAAGGAGTGCATCATGGTAATGATGAGTCCGAATCACCAGGAGTGATGTCACAGATTAGTACGGCCCTGCTTAGCCAGGCGACGATTTTTTTACTGGGTTTTGCAAAACAAAAGCTATCGCAGTATTTGCAATCACCGGTAGAGAAGAAAGCGGAAGATAATGAACATCCTTAAGACGCTGGCGGAATCACGCAAACAGGGGAAAAAGTCCATCGCCATCCTGATTGATCCGGATAAAGCTGAAGACCCCTCGCGCTTGCTGCATCTGATTAACCTTGCAAGTGAAAATTGTGTCGATTTCTTTTTTGTAGGTGGCAGCCTGATCACCACCTCCAATCTTTCCTCTGTGATCCGAACGATCAAGGAAAACGTCGCCATACCTGTTATACTTTTTCCGGGGAATTCAATGCAGATCGACGCCTCAGCAGATGCATTACTCTTCCTCTCGCTGATCTCGGGCAGAAATCCGGAATTACTCATCGGCCAGCACGTGGTTGCTGCTCCGATCATTCGAAACACAAAGCTTGAAGTAATCCCCACTGGATATCTGCTGATCAACTCCGGTCGAACCACATCGGTCGCTTATATAAGCAATACCACACCGATTCCGGACGATAAATATTCACTGGCAGCTTGCACCGCGATGGCTGGGGAATTGCTTGGACTTCAATCCATCTATCTTGACGCTGGCAGTGGCGCGGAAAAGGAAATCCGTGCTAGGATGATATCGACCGTCCGGAAAGCGGTTACTGTGCCGCTGATTGTCGGCGGCGGCATAAATACAAGTCATAAAGCCTTTACAGCGTTGGAAGCAGGCGCTGACATGATCGTAATTGGAAATGCGCTCGAAAAAAAGCCCAACCTATTAATCGAGGTCGCCGACAAGGTGTACGGCTGGAATCAAAGTATCCAGGCGCAGAATTGATGCTATTCCATGAAAAAAAGGCGCTCATTCATGAAAACCGCCTTCATTTATATTGATATCCCTTAGAAAAGCTTCTCCTCTGGAGGCTTGACACCCTTTAGCCGAAGATATACGGTCGTTTGTCCACGATGATGAGTTTGATGCTCGAACAACTTACTGAGCGCGGTAGCGCGCGTCATGTCAAACTTAAAAATCGTCACCGTTTCCCCCATCTTCTGGGGATCCATTTCCTTTGTGGCCGCAATAACAAAATCATAACTATCCATCACCACTTTCGTCAAGTCTGCCTTTGTAGCATACTTGTCAGATTTTTCCAGCGACCCAAAAGTTACTGTTGTCGCTTTCCCGGTAGCCAGCGATCCCAAAGCATAGTTCACTTCAGCGAGATGCAACATTTGTTGACCGAAGGTCCGCATGTCGGCGGTAGGCTTGAATTTCACGATATCATCCGTAGATGCGCTGAGGTATTCCTGCGTATAGGCTTTTGCACGTTCCCAGTCGGCCGACATTTGCTTCATGTCATCCGGACGAAAGGTGTTACTTTCGGTATACCGGAAAGAGAGGAGCACCGTAGCTGCGATTATCACAAAAAACATTGAGAGGAGTATTTTGGCATTTTTCATAGTGTGTAAATCTGTTCATCTAAAGATATATTTTCATGCAATACCTTCCTAAAGTGTATTGATGTTTGAGCATTATTTTATTTTTATGATGAATTGCGCACAAGATGAAAAAACTGCCCTACGGTGTAAACGACGATCAGTTTAACCGAAGCTCCGCTTTCATCCCTTTGAGTTGATTAAGCAGCGCTTGCTGCCACGTTATATCCGCATCCCACTTTGTTCCCAAAAAAACATTGCCTGAATCGATGTGCTTGAAATAGAACTTATAAACAGGCATGTTCGCAGCTATCTTCTTAGACTCTTGTCCTGTCGCAGGATAGGTAACCGAAATCAATTCCTCACCCGCTTTGCTAACGTCATATCCCAAAAGCTGCTGTGCCGCTATATTACGGGTGCGTACTACGCAGAGAACGTAGAGCAAACCCTGTTTACGTAGTTCTTTTTCAGTCAGCCCCGGCGGTGTCATTTTGAACTTCAGCGAATAATTGCTGTTAAATATTTCCTCCAGTTCCTTATCAACAACTTCATCGCCAGTCTGCACAACCGCCAATGGATCAACCTTTGTATCTATTGCGAAAAACTCGTTGCGCTTACCTGGTATGGGATTGATCAATATTCCGGTTTCAGGTTGGTCATTGATCAATAGATTTGATTTCTTTTGCTGACTCGCGGCAATCTTGTACAATTCCTTTAGCGCATCCCCCAGCACGCGATTAGTGATAGACCAGGCATGTTGGGCACTGTCGACAATACTCTCCTTCCCATTAAAGGCTGTAATAGTTAAACGATATGCCGCTGGCAGTTTTTCCATTAACAGCAGATTGACAATTTCGCGCTTGATAATGTAATTGCTAAAGGCCTTGCTGACATCCTTTCCGGCGATAATCATGTCTAGCTCGAAATAAACTACCGCATCGATTCCAGTACGTTGAAATTGCTGCTGCGCCTCAGTGAGTTCCCCGGCGGTCAAGTTATGATCGAAAAATACTGCTGTGCGTGTACTCAGCAGTTTGTCAGTCAGTCCGCCTTTCAAATTGAGCTGCCCCACCCATTGATTTTCATCCTTGACAAACTGCGCCTGGACATTACCACAGATACAAATTGAAAGGATAAGAACAAGTCTCACGAATGCGATGTTGGCGTTGTGTTTATCTGATATATACACAACGAATGTAGACATAAATCTAACTTCAATCGGCAATAAAAAATCCCGACTCGTCGGATTTCACCGCATAGGTTAGCAGGTCTGCACAAGAAGAATCGCACGCACGTCCTGAGTCTAGTTGAAAGCGGTAATTATGCCATGGACAGATGATCTCGCCAAGAAAATTCACCTTGCCCTTGGTCAATGATTCTCCCCGATGTGTACATGAATCCTGTACAGCAAAGAATTGACCATTATGTCGTGCCAGACAAATTCGCTTGCTGTTAATAATGAGAAGCTGGGTTTTATACTCCTGTATCTTATCCCTGGCCTTTTCGTCACTTTCAAATATTTTTAACCACTCCATTTTAATTTGGTTTGTGCCATTGGACTTAATCTTTATCTTGTTTCTTTTCAAATTAACCAAACGCATGAAGAAATACCATTTTTGTGTCGTCCTTGCATGCGTTGCTTTTACAACGATTGCGCAATCTGGAAAAAGTCTTCAGCTAAAAATAGATCAAGAGATATCGCTTGTCGAAAGCAAGGTCATCGCATGGAGGAGAGATTTTCATGAGCATCCGGAGCTTTCAAATCGGGAATTTGAAACGGGCGCCAAGGTTGCAGCACTTCTCCGCTCGTTTAGTTTGGAGGTACAATATCCGGTGGCAAAGAGTGGCGTCGTCGCAATACTAAAGGGCGGTAAACCGGGCCCGGTTGTGGCGCTGCGGGCGGATATGGATGGATTGCCCATCGTCGAAAGAAATTCGTTGCCGTTCGCATCGAAAGTAAAGGTAGTTTATGCGGGACAGGAAACGGGGGTAATGCACGCCTGTGGACATGATGGGCATATGGCCATCATGCTCGGCGTTGCGAAAGTGTTGGCCGGCCATAAAAATGAATTAAGTGGGATCGTAAAATTCTTGTTTCAACCTGCAGAAGAAGGAGCGCCTCCAGGAGAGGAGGGCGGAGCGGCGCTGATGATAAAAGAGGGAGCATTAGAAAATCCAAAACCCGATGTCATCTTCGGGTTGCACCTTCAGTCATTGGTGCCTGCTGGTCAGATCAACTATCGCCCAGGAAGTTTTATGGCCGCTGTCGACGGCTTTACGATCAGGATTATCGGTCAAAGTGCCCATGGGGCTTCTCCGTGGAATAGCGTCGACCCGATCGTGGTGACGAGTCAGGTCATCAATTCTTTGCAAACTATCGTGAGTCGTCAACTGGAGCTTACCAAAGCCGGCGCGGTAATCACCATTGGTTCACTACATGCCGGGGTACGACGAAACATCATTCCCGAGGATGCTGTAATGGAAGGCACGATTCGGACCTTCGATG